>JABDCN010000034.1:19144-19593 GCA_013288125.1 Gammaproteobacteria bacterium | reverse complement strand
TTATTTAGCAACGAAAAAAGAAAAATTGAATCATACGATTCCATTTGATATAAGTTATGAGAAATTAAAAAAATTGGCGCTTTGATAAAACATTATCATCGTCGTTGCGAGGAGCATGCTGTCATCCTGAGCGTAGCGAAGGATCACTAAAATGCGCTTATGACATTTGGTAGTGATCCTTCGCTACGCTCAGGATGACAGCATACTGTCCGCAACAACGTGTTTATTGAATATAACAAAGGAAATTATCATGAACATTGAAGATAAAAAAATTGCAATTGTTGTAAGCGAATTTAATTCAGCTGTCACAGAAAAATTATTAGCTGGTGCAAAAGAAGAACTCATTCAACAAAAAATTAAAGATGAAAATATTTTAGTGACACACGTACCAGGCTCAGTTGAAATCCCGTTTGCGGCACAAATGATCGCTAAAAAAAATAGGTATGATG
>JABDCN010000034.1:15625-19134 GCA_013288125.1 Gammaproteobacteria bacterium | reverse complement strand
ACAACACATTATGATTATGTTTGCCAACAAGTCAGTCAAGGCTGTCAACATGTTATGTTAAAATATGAAGTCCCTGTAATATTTGGTGTTTTAACCACAGATAATTTTATACAAGCAGAAGAACGTGTTGGCGGAAAGCATGGTCACAAAGGAAAACAAGCAGCAGAAACAGCGCTGCGTATGATTCAGTTAGCGCTCTAATCACGAAAGCACAGAGACATCATACTAAAAGCGAGATTTTAATAATAAAAACTCGCTTTTGGTTTTATAAGTATATAAAAATAAAATTAATTATAAAATTGCACAAGATGATGACTTATTATTTCTTTCTACTCCTAATATTTTATAATCCTGCTCATTAGGCTCATATGCTATTTTAATGGCAAGTGGCTCACGATATACCCACTTAGATATTTTTACAAATTCAATTGTATAATTAGCGGACGGAACAAAACCATTGCTTTTGAATCTAGAATGACTATTACTAAATAAGCCATTTAGCCTTCTAGTTTTTTCTGTGCGAACATTTTGTATCTTCCATCCTATTATGTTCGATTCTGCCATTTCTTTTGCTTTGTTAATATCTTTAAAAAATATGAGATTTTTAGATTTATTTAATACTGTTCTGCAGTCTTCAATAACAGGGTGAAATATAAAATTATCATCTACAGAGATGCCATCTTTTTCCGTTTTCTTCTGAGTAATAAATTGCAAATCAACGGCAATAGCATAATACACACGATGATCTAATATCATACTAGATAGACAACTGAAATTTTTATTTGTTTTTGCTAATTCAATTAAAGATTGAACAGAAAAAAAGGTTAATAAATATTGCGTGACATCTATAGGTAATTGATTAAAATCACCATCATTTTTTCTAGCGTAACTCATGATTATTCCCCGTTAAATATTAGAAGAATATTAGTATAGCGCAATGAGATATTTAAGTTAGAGTATAAAATACTCTAACATTTATTGGAGATAAAGTGATCAAACAATTTTTCAATGAGTTGAGATCGTGAATTCACATTAAATTTATTTTTAATATTTTCCAAATAATTTTCCACTGTTCTCTTGCTTAAATGTAAAATATTTGCAATTTCGTTCGCAGTTTTTCCGCGAACTAGAAAAAATGAAATATCACATTCTCGTTCAGTTAAATAAATCTCATCGATAACTAAACTTGAGAGATAAAAAAATTGGGATGGCTGATTTAACAAACCTAAATAAAGTATAGATTGCATAAAATCAGCTATAGGATGTTTGCCCAGAATGATTGAAGAACCAAATATTCCAATAACTTCTCCAGTTAAAGAATACCAGGGCAACTTAATTGATAATACATTAAAATTAGATAAATTTTCTAAAGAGACAGCAACATCTGAAATTTTTATTTTTTTAGAATTGATTACTTCAAGATCATTATTTCTAATCTGACGCGCACACGAAAGTTTAGCAGAATCAAATATAGATTTCCCAATAGCATGCTTTGCAGAGGGCAAGCCAAACATATCTGCTGTTTCATGATTAGTGCGCTCAACGATACTATTTTTATTTAAGAAGTAACTGTTAAATGGCATTTCAAGGGTTTTTTTAACGGTTTTTGCTGTATTATGATTAAGAAATTTTTTTTTTGCTAATTCCGGATAAATTAAACAAATACCATTTTTATATGGAGTCAAGATTAATTGATCACTCGTATCACATGCATTAAAATTTTTTCTTTTCATTGCGATGCCTAAGAATTCATTCGAGTTATTATAGAAGAAAGTGATTAAGAATATCTTAATAAGACAGTAAGCCGTTGAATATATTAGAATTTGATCAATTGTAATTTTTAGAATAGGAGCTAAATTTTTTAATGCAAAACGATACCGTTATCAACATCACCTCTCTTAAAAAAATTTACGACAATGGTTTTAAGGCACTAAATGGCGTTAACCTAGAGATCAGCCGCGGCGAAATTTTTGCTTTACTTGGCCCAAATGGGGCAGGTAAAACGACTCTGATCAGTATTGTTTGCGGTATTGTACGCCCCACTAGCGGCACGGTTGTCATCGGGGGTTATGACAATATTCAACAATATCGTCAAGCACGAACACTAGTCGGTCTTGTGCCGCAAGAATTATCCACTGATGCATTTGAAACAGTGTGGGACACGGTCAGCTTTAGCAGAGGTTTATTTGGAAAGCCGGCTAAGCCACAGTACATTGAAGACCTACTAAAACGACTTTCACTTTGGGACAAAAAGGGTGAACAGATTCGGTATTTATCTGGTGGAATGAAACGACGCGTCATGATGGCTAAAGCACTGTCGCACGAACCAGAAATTCTTTTTCTCGACGAGCCAACAGCAGGTGTTGATGTGGAACTTCGCAAATCGATGTGGGCACAAGTACGCAGCTTGCGTGAAACCGGTATCACAATTATTCTCACAACACATTATATTGAAGAAGCGCAAGAAATGGCTGATCGAGTTGGTATCATCAACAATGGTGATCTCATTCTGACGGAAGACAAAAATACATTGATGCGCACAATGGGAAAACGAAAAATGATTTTTATCTTGCGCGAAGAACTTACTGCCATACCCACAGGACTCAGCTCTTATCCGTTGACACTTGAAAAAGATGAGAACGGCGGCAAATTGATTTTAACTTACGACGCTGAAAGTGAAAACGATATTTCAGACGTACTCGATAATCTGAAATCAAATGGCATACGACCTAAAGATATCTATAGTCATCAAAGCAGCCTGGAAGAAATTTTTATTAAATTAGTGGGGACAAAATGAATATTTACGGAATTCGCGCCATTTATACATTTGAAATGGGTCGCACACTACGCACTTTGGGTCAAAGTATTGCTTCTCCTGTGATTTCAACGGCACTCTATTTTATCGTGTTCGGCTCTGCCATCGGTTCGCGCATACAGGCTATCAACGGCATACCATACGGTGCTTTTATCGTTCCAGGCCTGATCATGTTGACTGTGCTCGGTCAGAGCGTATCCAACGCCTCATTTGGTATTTATTTTCCTCGTTTCACTGGAACCATTTATGAAATCATGTCGGCGCCATTGTCTTTTGTAGAAATCGTATTAGGTTATGTTGGAGCAGCCGCAACCAAATCAGTCATGATTGGTATTATCGTGCTGATTACTGCCTACTTTTTCGTGCCGCTCCATATTAAACATCCATTATGGATGATATTTTTTCTGATAATGACCAGCGTGACATTTAGTTTATTGGGTTTCATTATCGGCATCTGGGCGGATGGATTTGAGAAATTACAACTCATACCATTACTCATCATTACACCGCTTACCTTTCTGGGAGGCAGTTTTTACTCCATCAATATGCTGCCGCCTTTCTGGTATAAAGTTTCACTGGTCAATCCGGTTGTCTATCTAGTCAGTGGATTTCGCTGGAGTTTTTACGAACACGGAGATGTGAGTCTCATGACAAGTGTCATCATGATTTTAACATTTACTGTCGTCAGTTTAGT
>JABDCN010000034.1:0-15525 GCA_013288125.1 Gammaproteobacteria bacterium | reverse complement strand
GTCAGTGGATTTCGCTGGAGTTTTTACGAACACGGAGATGTGAGTCTCATGACAAGTGTCATCATGATTTTAACATTTACTGTCGTCAGTTTAGTTCTCATCGGTTGGATTTTTAAAACAGGGTATGGATTGAAGAAATAATGTTTGATCTTCAAAAAAGTAAACAAGAAGGGAAAATTTTTGTCGCCATTTACATTCGATGCTGAATTGAATGTAATTCTTCACCACCTTCTGAGTCGCTAAATTCAGAAGAGGATTCGCTACTCATGTTCTTTTCTGCTTTCTTTTCTTCAGATGAAGAGTTCTTTGGCAAAGAAAAGCTGCGTGGCCACCAACTATCATTTTTTTCTTCTTCCTTTGATAGTAGTCCTAAATGTTTTCTTAAGATATCTCGGCGAACAATGATCTTGTTTATCATGACCTCTTCAAAAAAAGAATCCTCTTCATGAAACCGTTGACTTAAAAAAGAATCTTTTTGATCCAGAATTTTTTCAACAAATAAAAGCTCATTTACGGGGTCTAACACACGCATCGCATTATAGAGAACCTGTTTGCTAAAATATTTCAAATCATAGTCTGTGTTTGAAGCTAAAGTCTCGATCGTGCTTAAAATATTCTTTAGATTAGAGCGAAATTTTTTTATTCCTGCTTCATATCGCGTACGCTCTACCATTTTTTTTGTAACATCTCTTGCTTTACAATAATACGTTAATGCTAATGTATAATCTTCTATCGCAGTTAAATAATATTTTGCTTCAGATTGTTGTGAGTAATATATAGAAGTCGCGCGAAAAGCACTTACGTTTGCTTCAGCATATTTATTTCGGTGACTTAATGATTGAGTGAAAAATTCAATAGCCTTCTGATAATCACGCTTGTTGTAATTTTGAACACCCTGTTCGTATTGTAATTTAGATAAAGCATAATCATCATCAGCTTTATCTTCATTAATTTTGGAAATAACATAACCGAACATTTTAACATCCTCATTTTATTAAAAATTATCTGCAATTAAATTGTCTGGAAAAACAGGTAGCAATATACTAGCAAAATTTTTCAATAAGGTATATATAGCCATTTTTTATATACAAAATTTAACCACTTTAGAATACATAATACGTTGTCATATTTACTCCCCAAACGTAAACATCAAGGATATCCCCGTCGCAACACATCAGAAATTCTTTTTTTAATAGGTTATATTAAAAGAAAACACTCGGTGATACGCCAAATCGCTTAGATAAATTTCTTATATGTTCTAAAGTTAATTGTCGCTCACCATTTAAGATTTTAGATGTAGGGTGGATTAGGCGCTTTTTGCCGTAATCCACCAAATCAAATTTCATTCTGCTTTTTCTATCTCCGCAAACCCAAGAGGCTCCATTGAGCCCCAGTTTTTTTCGTAGAGTCCTTTTTGAATCCAATAATTAAACGAGCTATGCTGCCAATCCGCCGGCATTCTCACCAGTCCATGCTTTACAGGATTGTAATGAATGTAATCCATGTGCTTTTGCCAATCATCTACATCACGAATGGCATGCTCCCAAAAGCGACGTTGCCAAACTTCTTTTTCCTTTCGATGATTAACCGATGTGTTCATTTCCATTGAAAAATAGCGCTTGATTAAACGCCATCGCATTGAAAAATTCTTGTCATTTTCTGGTAATTTCCACAGACAATGCAGATGATCAGGTAAAATCACAATGGCGTTTAAAGAGAATGGATATTTTTTCTTTACCTTGTTAATCGCAATTTTAAGCTGTTCCACATTTTCAGGATTGGAAAAAATCGGGCATCGCTGGTAAGTAACCAATGTAAAAAAATAATAACCACCCGACTGATAACATCTTCTATATTGGCTCATGCAGTTTCTTGTTGTTCCTCTTGTTTCCAATGATTTTCAAGTACAGTGGATTAATACATTAATATAATTGATGACGCCAGTTTTATAGTTTCAAGAAAATACTTTCTATCTTCTTAAACTGTTCATCACTTAACTCATGACGACGTATTTTGACTTCCGTATCATAAAAATGACGCCATGATAGCGTGATTATTCTGAAAGAAAAGCAGAATGAAGTTTTGATTGGTGGATTACGGCAAAAAGCGCCTAATCCACCCTACATCGCTGGTCAGTGGATTTCGCTGGAGTTTTTACGAACACGGAGATGTGAGTCTCATGACAAGTGTCATCATGATTTTAACATTTACTGTCGTCAGTTTAGTTCTCATCGGTTGGATTTTTAAAACGGGGTATGGATTAAAAAAATAAAATATATAACGCAAAATTTATAAAAAATATCGGTAATTAACGCCAAACATTTTCTCTATTCGTTTAGCAATTATCTTGCCTATAGGTCGCTTGCCACTTTCCATTTTAGATAAGTCTGCTTGTGTTACTTTGATTTTTTTTGCCATCTGCGTTTGTGTCAACCTTTCTCTATGTCTTGTACCTCTCAACAAGACGCCTGCTTTTGTATATTGCTTTTCAATACTAGAAAAAATATCTTCAGGTAATACTTTATGTGTTTGTTTTGATTTATCCTCATATTTTTTAGCTACTTTTTTTGGAATATTGTAAACATGACCCTGATAAACAATATGTAAAATCGCTTCAAAACCACGATTCGATTTAGTATGGTGCTTTCTCATGAGTACCGACATAATTCACCTCAATCATTTATATGGTATTTTTTGCCCTATGGCAATAATTGCCATATTATAAATACTACTCCTTACTCGCGATTAAATTAATCATCCCCGAAAAATCTTTTTCACCATTACCTTGATTAACATATAATTCATATAATTCTGTTGCGATTGAACCGAGCGGTGTTAGCGCATCAACAGATTCTGCGGCATGATGCGCAAGACGCAAATCTTTTAACATCATTTTGGCCATAAAACCTGGTTCATATTCATGGTTCGCCGGCACATGATCAATGACATTTGGTACGGGGCAGTAACTCGTCATCGACCAACATTGTCCAGAAGCACTTGAACTAATTTCAAAAAATGTTTTTGCATCTAATCCTAATTTTTCAGCTAAATTAAATGCCTCACAAACACCAATCATTGAAATACCTAATAACATATTATTAGACATTTTTGCGGCTTGGCCATTTCCTTCTCCGCCAGCATGAATTATTTTTTTTCCTATAAGTGATAACAACGGTAATGCGCGGTCAAAATATTTTTTTTCTCCACCGACCATAAAAGTTAATGTGCCTGCTTCAGCACCCGGCACACCACCAGAAACTGGTGCATCAAGCATAGCAATATTTTGTTTTTTTGCGACACGATGTAAAGCACGTGTCGTTGTGATATCAATCGAAGAACAATCAATAAAGAGTAGCCCTTTATTCGCATGAGAAAATAATCCATCCTTACTTAAACAAACTTCACTGACTTGATCACCTGTTTGTAAACTGGTAATCACTACTTCTGCTTTTTCTGCTATCGATGAAATTGAAGCAAACTTTGCACCTTGATGTGTCAGCGCATCAACTGATTGTTGAACGACATCGTAAACCAAAACAGTTTTACCTGCTTTTAACAAACGTTGAACCATGGGATTTCCCATATGTCCCAATCCAATAAAACCAATGACATCTCCAATTACATCCACTTCTCACCTCCCGGCATCCAACGTTGTGTTACCGTTTTTAATTTAGTATAAAAACGAATTGATTCTTGTCCATACATACCAATATCAGCAAAAATAGATCGTTTCCAACCACCAAAACTCATATAAGCAACAGGAACTGGCACAGGCACATTAATACCGACCATTCCAACTTGTACTTTTTCCATAAAAGTATGAGCGATGTAACCATCACGTGTAAAAATAGCCGTACCATTTCCATATTCATGTTCATTAATTAATGTCAATGCAGTATGAAAATCTGGTACACGGACGACAGATAAAACAGGCCCAAAAATTTCTTCGCGATAAATTCGCATCGTTGGTTTGACATGATCAAATAATGATGCGCCCATAAAAAATCCTTCTTTGTAATCTTTGGGTTTATCATTACTACCATCAACAACCAATTTCGCGCCTTCTTGTTTTCCTAATTCAATATAAGATTTTACTTTTTCCCAATGCTGTTTTGTAATGAGCGGGCCCATTTGCACACCTGTCTCCATCCCGGGGCCAATTTTAATCTTTGAAATTTTATGTTTAATTTTTTCGATTAATTGGTCTGCAACTTCATCCCCCACTGCAAGAACCACTGAAATTGCCATACAACGCTCACCGGCACAATCATAACCTGCTGTCACTAATGCATCTGCTGCTTGATCCAAATCTGCGTCCGGCATAACAACACAATGATTTTTTGCGCCGCCAAATGCTTGCGCGCGTTTACCATGAGAGATTGCGGTATGATGAACATATTCTGCGACAGCAGAAGAGCCAACAAAGCTCACTGCTTTCACATCTTTATGTGTTATCAATGCATCAACCGTTTCTTTATCACCATGAACAACATTCACTACACCATCTGGTAATCCCGCTTCTTTAATTAATTCAACTAATCGCATCGCACAAGAAGGATCTTTTTCTGAAGGTTTAACGACAAACGTATTACCACAAGCAATCGCCATCGGAAACATCCACAATGGAATCATGGCAGGAAAATTAAATGGTGTAATACCCACACAAACACCCAAAGGTTGATGTAATGAATAACTATCAACACCAGTTCCCACTTGACTCGCATAACTTCCTTTTAAAGAATTAGATAGTCCGCAAGCAAAATTAACCACATCAATGCCACGTTGTACGGATCCCATCGCTTCCGATAATGTTTTTCCATGTTCTTGTGTAATAATTTTTGCAATATTTTCTTTTTGCGCATCAAGCAAATATTTATATTGAAATAAAATTTTTGTTCGTTGAGCTGGTGTCGTTTGAGACCAAGAAGAAAAGGCTTCTTTTGCGGCTTGAACTGCGAGATCAACTGTTTTTGCATTTGCCACATGAACATGACCACTTATTTCACCAGACACAGGATTAAATAAATCAAGTTTACGTTCAGTTAATGTTATTTTTTTCCCGTTAATAAAATTTGTTACTTCATACATTATTTTTTCCTCTTATCATATCTTAATAGCACAACCAAATTTCGTCATCCCAAAGAAACTGAAGTCTCGTCGTTGCGAGGAGTATGCGTAGCATACGACGAAGCAATCCAGACAACCTTCACATGGATTGCTTCGTCGCATGCTACGCATGCTCCTCGCAACGACGAAGCTTAAGTTTCCTTGCAACGACGATCTTTATTATTTCCTCTTAAGCGCTAACTATGTACATCATTTTGCAATAATTTATTGTAAACATATACCGATAACTCAGTATGCACCTTCGTTGTTGGATGCACTTGGTCCCAAAATAAATATTCATCAGGATTAAAACAAATATGTTCCGTTCCCATTTCATAAGCTTTTGCAGCCAAATAAGCCGTTTTAAGTGAGAGAGAATGTTCAATATCAATACCGATTTTTTTCATCGCATCTTGAGTAGCAATATCAACATGCTGATTAACTAATGCGTAACCGCCATCATAACAAGCTTCTGTGACATTTTTTAATTGATATTTATCAGGATGCAATATCATATCATCAAAATGAGACTCAATATCCAAGCTAATAATTTGTATGTTGGGATTATTTTTCTTTTCTTCTTCCATCATAGCAACAAATTTTTGATTATGTAATTGTGAAAGATGACCAACTGCCTCAGCAAAATCTTTACCCTTAGCAACAACACCTGGTACGACACCAAGATCGGGAATATTCATCACCATAATGTGTTTCGCACCCATATAAATAAGCGTTTCAATGTCACTTCTAATCGATTCGATTGTATTTGTTGTGGCAGATTCAGCATCATCTCGTCCATCCAAATAATCATTTGCACCACTCCAAATAATATATAAATGCTGATCTTTATGAAAATCCAATATGGCTGCTGCCCTATATAACTCAATTTGCACACCTAATCCAATAGGATTGTAGAATTTAGAATTAGTAATAGATTCCGCCCATGATCCACCATAGGCGTAATCAATTAAAGGTATATTCATTGTTTTAACTAACTCATCTATCCAAATAGGGCCATTTGAAAAACGTCCTTGATAATAAGGCGGGTCTTTCGGAACAATTGGTATTTGTGAAATGATACGATGTGCTTTAGAAGTCAGAGAAAATACATTTCCTGTATCAGATAAACTATCTCCAAATATCACAATTTGATCTATTGTCATTGCCAAACAAGGGTGAAATACTTGTATTAACAAAAACAATATGAATATTATTTTTTTCATTTCAACTCCTTTTGAGTTAAGGATTTAGGTTAATATACCATGATTTTTACGAATAAAATGAGAGAAAATCATAGTAATAAAAGCATTTAAAATGAGATAAATGACAGCTGCAACAAGATACCATTCTACTACCGCGTAAGTTTGTGAAATGAGTTGTTGTATCACACCCATCAAATCTAATAAGGTAATTGTACTTGCCAAAGACGTTCCTTTTAATATCATTAGCACTTCATTTGAATATGCCGGTAGAACCAATCGCATTGCACGTGGAAAAACAATATGCTTAAGTGTTTGCCAAGTTGACATGCCTAATGCATAGCAAGCTTGAATTTCATTTTGCGGAATTGAACGAATCGCACCATCTAATAATACTGTCGTATAACATGCTGTGTTAATAGATAAAGCGAGAATCGCACAAACCATCGGTTGTTTTAAGACTGGCCAAAGGAAAGATTCTCTTACTAATTCTAATTGTCCTAGACCATAATAAATTAAATAAATTTGAACCAGAAGCGGCGTTCCACGTATAAAAAAAATAAATGATGAAATGATTTTTTTAAACCATTTCTGTTCTGATGAAAATACAATAGTGAATAAAATAGCAAGCATCAAGCCAATGATCAAGGCGCTAGACATTAAAATAATCGTGATCAATAATCCGTTTGCTAATGCCGGCAAATGATTAATGAATGTTATCATGATTGCAAATACCTGGTTGAACGTAAAGAAAACCAATTAATTATTTTTTGTGAAAAACTCGTCATCAATAAATAAACGAATGCAGCTAATAAATAAAATATAAAAGGTTGATGTGTTGTGCTAGCGGCTAATTTTGCTTGATTCATCATGTCTGAGACACCGATTAAACTCACAATAGCCGTATCTTTAATCAAGACTAACCATAAATTTCCCAAACCTGGAATAGCATGTCGCCATGCTTGTGGTAATTGAATATAAACCAAACACTGCCAGTTTGATAAGCCCATTGCCTTTCCTGCCTCAACTTGTCCTCTATCGATTGCTGCAAATGCACCTTGAAAAACTAAACTGGCATAAGCACCAAATAACAAAGCCAGTGCTGCAACACCTGCATGAAAAGGATTAATATCAATGTAATGATGAAATAGCGTGCTTAACGCGGCAGTTAATCCAAAGTAAATAAAAAATAAGACTAGTAATTCTGGAATACCGCGCAAAATAAAAATGAAGGCATCAAAAGGATAACGAAGAAAAGCAGGCCATGAATGTGTTGTCGCACCCATTAATCCCAATAATAATCCTGGAACAAGTGCACAGCACGCGAGTTTGATGGTGATCCATACACCAAAGAATAATTGCAGAATGTAACCGTTAATGTGCATAAATGTCTAGTCAGAAAAATATTTCTTTTCGATTTTATCATACATCCCATTAGCTTTAATATCTGCTAATGCTTTATTTAATCCTTGAAGCAAGCTTGTATTATCAGGACGAACTGCAATGCCATATCCTGCACCAAAATAATTTGCATTGACAATAGGTTTATCAATCATCCCGAATTGCTTATCTTGTTTTACCCATGCTTGTATGATGGGAGTATCTGCCAAGACCATATCAATACGTTCCGATTGTAAATCTAAAAAAGCATCTTGAATACTAGTATAAGTTTTAATGGTAATACGATCGTCATAAGTGTCTCGTAAATATTTTTCATAAGTCGTGCCCGCCTGTACACCAATGGTTTTTCCATCCAAATCTTGCAAAGTATATTTTTTAGCAATCGACGCGACAAAACTGCCACTAGGTTGATAATAAGGATTCGTAAAGGCAACTTGTTGTTGACGTTCTTTTGTGATGCCTAGAGCAGAAATAATGGCATCAAATTTTCCTAAGAGAAGACTAGGAATCAAACTATTGAATGCTTGATTTGAAAAAGTACATGACGCTTTCATTGCTTGACATAAGGCTTGCGCAATTTCAATATCAAAACCTTTTATTGTGCCCGATGAGTCGACATATTCAAATGGTGGATAAGTTGCTTCTGTTGCAAAATGAATTGAAGTAATAGCATCAGCAAAACTGACTTGAGTTAATATCATCAATAAAAAAAATTTTTTCACGCCGAAGTTCCTACTAATTAAAGTATCGCGCTAATAAATTGTCGTAGTCTAGCAGATTGAGGACAATGAAATACTTGCTGCGTTTCACCTTGCTCCACAATACGACCTTCATCTAAAAATATCACACGATTTGCAATTTTGCGCGCGAAATTTAATTCATGTGTTGCAATAATCATTGTCATCCCTTCTACAGACAATTGTTCTAATGTTTTTAATAAATCACTTGTCATTTCTGGATCGAGCGCTGACGTCAATTCATCAAACAACATAATTTGTGGTTTCATCATCAGTGAACGCACAATCGCAACACGTTGTTGTTGGCCACCGGAAAGTTGAGCGGGATAACAGTCTCGTTTATGCAATAATCCTACCTTCGATAATAATTTTTCTGCTTCAGCTATCATCTCATTTTTATTTTTTTTCAATACATAAACAGGCCCTGCAATCATGTTATCTAACACAGAAAGATGAGGCCATAAATTGAATTGCTGAAATACCATGCCAATTTGTTGCCTTAAACGCGCAATCGCTTTTTTCTGTAAAGTAAATTTATCTTGACCAAAGTTGATGGCAACGCCATTCACTTCTAACTCGCCTGCATCTGGTAAAGTCAGCAAATTGAGACAGCGTAATAAAGTGCTTTTACCCGACCCACTACTGCCAATTAAAGCAATCACATCACCCGTATTGGCATTGAAGTCAATATCGTGTAAAATCTCTATATTATTAATGGACTTAAATAATCCTCGGCATTGAATTTGTGTCATATTATTCTGCATAATTATTCAGTTAAATGAATATTTAATCATATTTAGTGGTAAGTTGTCAATACTTTAAGGGTATGATTTTATGACAAAAACAAAGCTAGACAGTCAAATAACTGAGGCCCTCATTACCATTTTAAAGGCAGGTATTGCCGGCACCCAAGATGAAATTAAAATGGAATTGGAGCAACAAGGTTACATCGTTAACCAATCAAAAATTTCACGTTTGCTTCGTAAGATGGGCGCGATCAAAATAACCAATGAAAAAAATCAAATCATTTATTCATTACCGCATGAGCCCGCACCAACGAACACTAAAACTGTTTTATCGCATTTAATTATAAGTATTACAACCAACGAAGTATTGATTGTGATATCGACAAATCCTGGTTCCGCTTCCCTCATTGCGCGTTTATTAGATCATCATCGTGACGAATTAAAAATATTGGGAACTGTTGCTGGTGATGACACTTTATTTATTGCGCCGACTTCAACTAAACATTTACAAGATACGCTAAATTTAGTTAAAGCATTTATTTCACAATAGCAGTCATCAGCGTATCAGTTGAAGGCATTTCGGAGATGCATTTTTCTTCTGTTATCGTAGCCCGATTGATCACAGCCAAATACAATATCACCAAACTAAATAAACCAATCACCAAAAAATCCCATCCGAAAGGAATAACATTTTCACCACCGAATGCGCCAAGATAAGAAATAAATACCAGTCCGGTTAAATAGGGCACAATCCACATACCTGATTTCAATCCTAACGATTGAAACGAAACACGTCCTCGCAAACAAGCTATCACAAAAAAAGCAAAGCCAAGTAACATAGCAATCGCTAATTTAGAAATCGTCTCCCATCCGCACCAATAACTTAATAAATTACAAAAATAAAAAGCAATCGGACAAATAATATTTGCTGCGGGTAAACGAAATTTTCTTTCACGATTTGGCAATTCTAGCCGCATACATAATAATGCAATTGGCCCCATCGCATAGGAAATTACCATACCAGAAACAAGAAAACTCACCATCGCTTGCCATCCTGGTAACGGTAAAAATAAAAACATTCCCAAAATAAAATTCACCATGATCGCAACCACAGGAAAATTTTGTTGATTGAGATAACAAAGTGCGCGCGGCATATAACCAATTTTACCCATGGCATATAAAACGCGTGCCGTTGAAGTCACATAAACTAAACCTGCGCCCGCCGGAGAAACAAGCGCATCAACATATAATAATTTAGCTAACCAACCTAATCCCAAAGCAGCGGCAATGCCTGCAAACGGACCAACTTCACCAACGAAAGTTAAATTCGTCCATCCTTTTGCTAACATAGAAGGATGTAAAACACCGATAAATGCAACTTGCAATAATAAATAAAGTAATAAACAAGTCACGACAGAACCTAAAATCGCAAGCGGAATTGCAACAGCTTGATTTTTTGATTCACCAGCCAATTCAACACCGTGTTTAAATCCTGTAAAGGCAAAAGCAACACCGCCTGCTGCAACTGCTGTTAAAATATCATGCCAGCCATTTGTTGATAAAGTCGTTGGAACCAAACTGGAAAAATTAATTGGATGAAAATAAAAACCGATAAAAGTAGTCACCACAATCACAATGACAAAAACTTTGAATTGAAATAAAAGAAAATTAAAACGTATTAAACTTTTATATCCCGCGATATTAATCGCGCAAAATAATAACATTAATGCCGTTGCCCACATCAAACCAATATGAGAAAGAACAGGCGTCGCATGTCTCATCTCAATTAATGATGAAAAATAATTGGAGGCATATTGTAAAATAGCTTGGACTTCAATGGGTGCCATCGTCAACGCTGACAACCATGCTATCCAACTCACGGTAAAACTAGTGAAGCCGCCATGACTTAATTGCGGAATTTGCGCAGTACCGCCCGCAACAGGAAATAAGACTGACAATTCAGCAAAAGTTAATGCAATGATTAAGGTACCAATACCGCCCAATAACCACGCGACAATCGCACCCGTTCCTGCTAATTTTGCTGCATACAAAGGAGCAAATAACCAAGCGGAACCTACCATGCCATTTATACTTAGCATCAATAAACCCATTGGTGTAAAGTGGCGTTGTAGTTTCATAGTTACTCCTTATTTATGAGTTCTCAGTCATGTCTAACAGTCATATCATTCAAGCTATCAAAAGTGAAGCTAAAAACAATCTTATTATAAGTATTCCGCTGATTGCTGCTCAATTAGTTTATTCTTCAAGCGGTTTTATTGGGACGGCATTTCTTGCGCAACTCGGGGACAATACTTTAGCTGCCAATATTTTAGTCTCTATGATTTGGATGAGTTTATCCGTACTTTTTTTCGGCATGCTCAATTCCGTCAGTGTGCTTGTTTCTCACCAATATGGCGCGAACAATCATAAACAAATTAGTCATATCATGGGACAAGCTATTATCTTAGGCGTTATCGTCACAATTGTGATGATATTACTTTTATCTACCATGCCTTTTTTTCTGAGATTTACTGAACAACCACCCGCTGTGAAATTATTAGCTTTACAAGCTATGCATGCCCTTTTGTGGATGATTCCAGGCTTAATTATCTTAATCATATTTGAACAATTTCTTGCGGGTATTAATCGCGCCAAAATGGTTTTAAGAATTAGTTTATTGGTTGTACCAATAGAAATTCCTATTATTTACGTTTTAGTATTTGGAAAATTTGGTTTACCCGCCTGTGGTATTGCTGCCATTGGTTATGGACTTGCAATCACTTATACCGGCACAAGTATCATACTCGGTTTATATTTACTTAAATCAAAACAATTTTCGTCATTTGAAATTTTTAAACAAATGCATTTTCGTCATCTTTACTTATTAAAAGAATTAATTCGCGTGGGATTACCCATGGGTTTAATGCACGTCATTGAAGTAAGTACTTTTGCCATTACAACATTTTGGATTGGACGATTTGGTACAACTTTATTGGCCGCACATCAAATTGCATTTCAATATTTAATTTTTATTACTACAGTGACATTTGCTATGTCACAATCTGTTACTGTGCGTGTTGGTCATGCAGTCGGCAGACAAGAACTCGATGGCATTAAACTTTCTATTTACGTCGGTATGGGACTGAATATTCTTTGTATTGCGATACTTAGTATTTTACTCAACACTTCCCCTCTTTTATTTTTACGATTAGATATTAATATTCATGATGCAGCAAACCAATTATTAATCACTGATGCAAGTGCCTTACTGAGTATTAGCGGTGTATTAATGTTATTTGATAATTTCCGTATTATTGGTTTTGGCGCATTACGCGGATTAAAAGACACAAAATTTCCCATGTATGCCACTTGTATTTCATTTTGGTTCATTGGATTAGGCAGTGCTTTTTTGTTTGCTTTTATATTTAATTGGCAAGGAAAAGGTATTTGGTGGGGATTAACTTTTGGTATTGCGATTGGCGCAATGATTATTTTTTTCCGTATTCAACATTTGTTGAAACGCATAGATTTGGCAGCATTAATGCAGATTTAATTTATAAAAGCTCAAGCGTCGTTATACTTAAGCCTGTCGTCCCGCGGCTTGTGATTATTTACTCAGTCCTGTCGTTCCGCGGCTTGTCCGCGGGATCCAGAAATAATTAACATAATTTGCATATTCGCTCTGGATCCCGCGGACAAGCCGCGGGACGACAGGACTGAGTATTAAAACTGACGTGTCATTATTGTAGGTGTCCCGTTCCCTATAGTAGCTGTCTGAGTTGTTTGAGTACGAGGAATTGATCCTGCATAAATACCCATAACACTTGTTGTCGGTGGCAAAGGAGGATATGAAGATGGCTTTGAAGTGTTTTGTGAAATAGACGATCCATTATTTAATATTTCTTGCTGCCGTTCATCAGCTAAACGACTAGATGTTTGCACTGATGTATAAGACTGTTGCTGTAAATAATACTGTTGTAATTGTTGTTGATAATTAAAGTGTGCTAGTTGTGCAGCAGAAACGACAGTATCATACTCTTTAATAGTTGCTCCATCATTATACTGTAATCGGACAGCTATATTTTGTTGATGATAACTCATTGCATTCACCGGCATTGAATAGGGATAAGTTGTGCTAAGAGTAGAATATTCGGGAGGAGGATATAACCCCGACGACATAGTAGATTGCTGGTTAGGCAACTGACCATTAGTATAAGTATAAACAGGTTGGCGAGTTGTCATTAATGAAGCGTCACAAAAACTGTCTCGTGCTAAACCCTGCTGACTTGTAACTAAAAAAGTAAGACTTCTTAACGCGCGTAATTCTTCTTCATAAAATGTGATAGTCTCTGGATGTCTGTTGGGATCCTTAGTTCCTAATTTTTCATAACAGGCAGCGTATATTAATAAAGTTTCTCGCCAATTAACGTATATCGATGAAGTTTCTCGTGTAGATGATTCGCTCGGTAATTTTGCAAGAAGGCTGCTTATTTCTTCTATATGTGTAGGGGTACCATTTACCCATATCGGGATCCCCAAAATTACCCGCCCTATTTTCCAGGCTTGATTAAACGTTTTAGTCTCAATTCTTGACCTAAGCCCTTGAAGAGCTGCTCTTATTTTTTCAATATAAGTGAAAATACTTTCTCTTACATCGAGATATTCTAATATATGCCTTCCTTGTGACACATTTGGAATCAATTCCCTAGAGATATCACTAAATGCGTTATCAGATAATAATCGTAGGGCGGTTAACAGATAACTCTCTGAGTTATATTGAGAAGAAGTAGCATAATCTATAATGGTAGATGTCATATTCAAATTGCTCGAAGTTTTGTTTCTTAAAACTTCAATATCCAAACAAAAAATTGCTTTATAACAAGCGATGATCTGCTTAATTGCAACGGGGATATCAACTTTAGGAACATCTCTTTTTTTCAACTTAAGCAATAAGGCAGAAATTTCTTGAGCTGCTTGATCAATTGATTTTATATCAGTTTTATTTTTTATATTACGTCGACTTAACAAATTACTGATTTGTTCTGTTGTAAGTGTAGGATTTTCAATAAACGTTGATTCTACAATTTCATGCTTACTGCGATAATTTCCTAATACAGAAACACATTTTTTTCCGTCTATTTTTGCTAAATCAAGGGCCGTGTGGCCATATTGATTCTTTCGAGTTGGGTCAGCACCATGCTCTAATAACAAAGAAACAATATCTGGTAAATCATTTTTAATGGCTTCGTACAGTGCAATATTACCTTTTTTATTGTTACACTCAAGACAAGCAGCATGATTTTCCAATAATAGCTCACACATGACTATATTTTTTGCTTTAATGGCATTTACTAATACGGCAGGATAATGTAACTCATCAGCTCTTGCTTGAGTGATATTTTTTTCTGCCGATATTAACTCATAAACGCAATCCCAGTAATCGTTTTTTTTAGAATCGAGAGCTAATCTACTAGCTTGCTCTATGGCTGTTTCACTTTCACTGTTTTGTACAGATTGATCATGTAGATTCGCTAAAACAAATCGAATCGTTGCTTGTTTGTTTTTTAGGTTACTCCATTGTGTAACAGCAGCGTGAAGAGCAGTGTTTCTATGTGTATCAATCGTTGCAGAAAAAGAGCCTGCTGCCAAAAGCTTTTTAGCAACATGTAGTTTTCCAGCTGCTATGGCTGATATATAAGACGAGCCTGCTCGATTACGTTCATTTCCAACAAACTCGAAACTCGTATCTTCCAATAATTCGTATGCAAAATCCCAATAACCATTCTCACAAGCTAATTCAACTAGTGTCTTTCTCCCTACATTGGCTACATCGGTTGCTAGATCTAAATGATTATTGATTAAAAATCGAAGTATTGCTTCATTATCTTTATACTGACGCCATCGCTGAAGCGAAGATTCAAACGCTGTGTTTCCGTTGATGTCTTTTACGTTGCGATCAGCCCCCGCCGTTAAAAGCGCTTTAGCTACTTCTAATTGTCTCGCTTCTATCGCTAACAAATAAGAGGAGCCTGCCTGTTCACGTTTGGTATCAGCAAATTTGAAGTCCTTATTTTTTAATAATTCGAGTGCACCATCCCAAAAGCCCTTAGCACACGCTAATTCAGCAGGTGTTCTTCCATTGCTATCAACGACATCTAATTTATTAAATGGATATTTTAATAATAACTTTAAAATCACTAAATTTTTTTTATCTACCGCAATATGTAAACTAAAAAATTGATCGCCTAATGCATTATGCCATGTATTTTCTTTAATTTTTGCTTTATCCATTGCCGCGAGTAATGAAATGCAAACATCTTCTCGTTCATTTTCTAC
>JABDCN010000033.1 GCA_013288125.1 Gammaproteobacteria bacterium | reverse complement strand
AGAAGATCCCTTATTAGAAATTGTGTGTGGTGCAAAAAATGTTTCAGATGGTATTAAAGTTGCTGTTGCAAAAATTGGCGCTGTTTTACCAGGTGATGTGATCATTAAAGCGGCTGCTCTTCGTGGTGTTGATTCTCAAGGGATGTTATGTTCAGCAAGAGAATTAGGATTGTCCGATGATCATGAAGGGATTCTCATTTTACCTGCAGATGCACCTTTAGGCGAAGATCTCAGGCACTATCTTAAATTAGATGATGCTGTTATTGATCTTTCTATTACACCTAATCGCGGCGATTGTTTAAGTATACGCGGTGTCGCACGCGAAATTTCAGCACTAACAAAAACACCTTTAGAAACATTTTCTATTCCATCAATTAAAATATCTAAGTCATCTCAAAAATCAAAAATAACAGTTAAAGTCAATGAAACGTCAAGTTGCCCGCATTATGTGGGCCGTGTGATTAAAGGTGTAAAAGCAGATGTGGATACACCCAGTTGGTTAAAAGAACGATTAAGACGTAGCGGAATTCGATCCATTACACCCATTGTCGATGTGACAAATTATGTCATGTTAGAATTGGGTCAACCCATGCATGCTTTCGATTTAAATACGCTCAAAAAAGGTATTATTATTCGTGAATCAAAAGCAGGTGAAGAAATATTATTACTTGATGGTAATCAAAAAATATTAAATGATGAAACGCTTATCATCGCAGATCATGAAAAACCGCTAGCTATTGCTGGTGTCATGGGTGGTTTAGTCTCTAGTGTTACTTTATTAACAACAGATATTTTTTTAGAAAGCGCTTATTTTTCACCGACAGTTGTCGCAAAACAACGACAACATTATCAACTCAATTCTGACTCTAGTTATCGTTTTGAGCGTGGTGTTGATCCAACCATTCAACGAGAAGCAATAGAGCGCGCAACGCAACTTATTTTATCAATTACTGGCGGTGAAGCAGAATCTATCATTGAATATAAAAATCAAAAAGCCTTGCCGTCCAAACAAAAAATTTCTATCACAACAGAAAAAATAACCGATACTTTAGGCGTTACTATTTCAAATAAACAAATTGCAGATATTTTTACGAGATTACATTTTTCATTTCAACAAACCAAAAATAAATGGAAAGTTTCCGTTCCTGCCTATCGTTTTGATTTGACTCTGTCTGAAGATTTGATTGAAGAAATTGCACGATTATATGGCTATGACAATATTCCTACGCATACTCTGCGCGCTGATTTACGCACGGGAACAACAAATCAAGATAACGATTATTTATTGCGGCAAGCATTAAAACACCGAGCTTTTCATGAAATAGTCACTTATAGTTTTGTCAGTAAAGCATTACAGGCCATGTTGGATCCTAACGTAAAACCTTACGAATTAGTGAATCCGATGACAACTGATATGACCGTCATGCGAACTAACCTTTGGCCAGGATTAATCAGTACTTTGCTTTATAATAAAAACCGTCAATTACATCGTGTAAGATTGTTTGAAATAGGGACGTGTTTTACGGTAGATAATCATCAATTAATACAGCATACCAAATTAGCAGGCCTCATTAGTGGAACAGCTTCACCTGAACAATGGGGCAAACCTCCTCGTCAAGTAGATTGTTATGATATTAAAGGAATGGTAGAAGAATTCCTTTTAAGTATAGGAATAAACAATATTAATTTTTCTCACGATCAGCATGCTGCTTTGCACCCTGGTCAAACCACCGCAATTTACCAACAAAATAAAAAAATAGGGATACTGGGTGCTTTGCATCCTTCTGTATTGCAACAGTTGGATTTGACTGAGGCGGTATTTGTTTTTGAATTAGATTTAACAGGCTTTAATAATCCAAAGAAACGATCCTATACTGAGATTTCAAAGTTTCCTGAAATCAGACGGGATATCGCTATCCTTGTAAATCAGACTGTACCAGCAAAACAAATTCAGGATACAATATTGAAATCAGCAGGTGACTGGTTAAAAGACGTTTTTATTTTTGACGTCTATCATGGGAAAGGAATCTCACCTGGTTTAAAAAGTATTGCGTTGGCTTTAGTGTTTCAACATCCAACGCGTACCTTGGTCGACGAAGAAGTAACGGCTAGTGTCACCAACGTTACTAATACGTTAAACGAACAATTGGGAGCAGTATTAAGGAGTTGACATGGCAACGTTAACAAAAGCAGATCTTGCTAAACATTTGGATGAAGAAATCGGTTTGACAAATCGAGAAGCCAAGGAAATTGTAGAATATTTTTTTCAACTCATTGGTGAAGCTTTAGTAAAAGGTCAACAAGTTAAAATTTCTGGATTTGGAAATTTTACGCTGCATGACAAAAAAGAACGTCCTGGTCGAAATCCTCGTACGGGTGAAGAAGTTCCCGTTACAGCACGTCGCGTTGTGACATTCCATTGCGGACAAAAATTAAAGGCCCGCGTGGAGAAACATGCGCTTCAACAAGAAGGTCAGGGTGACAATCGTGACGCGTAAAAAAAAATCGGAAAAAGAATTGCCATTAATTCCGGATAAAATGTATTTCACGATCAGTGAAGTCAGTTATCTTTGCGCTGTTAAAGCGTATGTGTTGCGTTATTGGGAGCAAGAGTTTCCACAATTAAAACCGGTCAAGCGGCGTGGTAATAGACGATATTATCAACAACGCGATATTTTATTGGTCCGTCAAATAAAAAAATTGTTGTACGAAGATGGATTCACGATAGAAGGTGCTCGCGCGCAACTGTCTAGCGGATCTGAAACCGTCAGTCAATCAATAAAATTAGATATCAGCATAAAAAAAATGATTGCAGAACTCGAAAGTGTTTTGCAAAATCTACAAGCAGAAATGGAAGCAGCGCATTAATATTTAGGTTAGCTTTGGTTGGTTTTGGTTGTTGGGCTTCGACCTGCTTTCGCAGGCCTCAGCCCAACCTACAATTATTTATACGTGGTAGGTAGGTTGGGCTGAGCGTAGCGAAGCCCAACGATGTCGAAGCCCAACAATCCAAATCGGGGCGTGGCGCAGTCTGGTAGCGCACTTGTCTGGGGGGCAAGTGGTCGTCGGTTCAAATCCGGCCGTCCCGATTATTTTTATGAAACAACCAAACATGAATGGTTAGGATTTTTTGTTTTTACTAAGGAATAAGTGTGGAAAAAATTTGGTTAAAGAGTTACCCGCCAGGCGTTCCTGCTGAAATTAATCCCGATGCTTATCCATCAATTCCAGCGATGATGGCAGAAACATGTCAAAAATATTCCTCTCATCCTGCATTTTATAATATGGGCGCAACAATCACGTATCACCAACTTGATCAATATAGCCGTGACTTTGCTGCTTATTTGCAACAAGTATTAAAAATAGCAAAAGGTAGTCGTATTGCTTTAATGTTACCTAATTGTTTGCAATATCCCATTGCTATGCTGGGTTCACTTCGTGCTGGATTAGTTATTGTGAATGTTAATCCACTTTATACTTCTGATGAATTAATTCATCAAATTAATGATGCTGGTGCAGAAGCCATCTTGGTAATGAGTAATTTTGCTAGTGTTGTTGAAAAATCTTTATCTCATATGCCTTCACTACGTCATGTCATTATCACACATTTAGGTGACATGTTTTCTCCTTTAAAAGCCTGGGGCGTTAACATGATGCTTAAATATTATTATAAAAAAATTCCTGATTGGCATATTCCTCAAGCCATTTTTTTTAAACAAATTTTAACAAAAGGAAAACAACTGTCATTTGCTTCTGTGACAATATCAAATCAAGACATTGCCTTTTTACAATATACTGGCGGCACAACAGGAACATCAAAGGGAGCTATCCTCACTCATCGCAATATCATTGCAAATATTCAACAAGCCGATGCTTGGTTTAAACATCTTTTACGAGATAAAGATGAAGTGATTATCACAGCATTACCGCTTTATCATATTTTTTCTCTGACAGCGAATTGTTTGTATTTTTCAAAAACGGGTGGATTAAATATTTTAATTACTAATCCGCGTGATATTCCTTCCATGATCAAAGATATGAAAAAATTTAAATTTACTGCAATTACTGCAGTCAATACGCTGTTCAATGCCTTATTAAAAAATCCCCATTTTGCGCAATTAGATTTTAGTCGATTACATTTAGCATTAGGCGGGGGAATGGCTGTTCAAGAAGCTGTCGCATTGAAGTGGGAAGCAACAACACATGCACCTTTACTCGAAGCTTATGGTCTAACAGAAACTTCTCCCTGTGTCACAATTAATCCAACGAATTTAATGCAATTTAATGGCACAATTGGATTGCCCGTTTCATCAACCAATATTGCTATTTTAGATGATCATGCACAAGAAGTGCCGATTGGAAAACCCGGTGAATTAGCGGTGAAAGGGCCGCAAGTCATGAAAGGATATTGGAACAATCCAACTGAAACTGCAAAAGTATTTACAAAAGATGGCTGGTTGTTAACGGGTGATATTGCAACGATCAATGAAAAAGGATTTGTTCGTTTACTTGAGCGAAAAAAAGATATGATTTTAGTCTCAGGATTTAATGTTTATCCTAATGAGCTCGAAGATGTAATTGCTAAAATGCCTGGTGTAAGAGAAGTGGCTGTCATTGGCGTACCAGATGAAAATTCTGGCGAAGTGCCGAAAGCGTTTATTGTTAAAGATAATCCCAATTTAACAGAAAAAGATGTTATTAAATATTGCAGAGAACATCTAACGGGATACAAAATTCCTAAACAGGTTGAGTTTGCGAATGAGCTACCAAAATCGAATGTGGGTAAAATTTTACGTCGTGCGTTAAGAGAAAGCCCTGTTTTATCAATAGATTAGCTATATAATGAAGAATAAATAAACAAAAATGCCTGATGTTTACTTTTTATACTTAAAGTGTTAAAATATTAAACAATAATTCTATATCATTATAAAAAAAATAAATATAAGCGAGGTTTTAAAATGCATAGACGACGAGGCGGTAAGACACCTATTCCTAATACTTCTCAAAGGGCTACTCCTGTTCAACCTAGTCCAGTAGAAGTACCTGTCACTCCAAAAAAAATCAGGCCATGCAGAAAAAATCGAAAAAAGATTAGCTAAACATTTTATAAGTACTGTTGTTCATTTCCATCACATAAATGATCCAGAAATGCCGATTGCTCTACAAAAAAAACTTAATTTATATAATGCTAATGCGATAGAGGATTTAAAAAAAGTATTAGAAGATAATAGGTATAAGCCTTTTTTTAACAAACCACTTCCTTTTTTAGTGGAAGCAAATCAGGAGTACAAAGCACACAAAATATGGTTAAATCCAAGTGCTCAAGCTTATTGTATAATGGGTAAACTAGACAATCTAACCGTTCTAGATTTTGCGGTACTAGATCATAACGTCGAAATGTTAAAAATACTGCTCAATGCAATTCCAGCCCCTACTAATACAAATAGTCTTTTCGATAATTTGTATGGCATTGTAATCCAAAGTGGTAACAGATTTTCAGAAATATTTGCTTTACTAATTGAACTTCCAGGCGTTGATGTGAACGCGTTTGACGAAAAAGGTAGGACACATTTATACATGGCTGTTGACTATGGACATCTAGAAGCTGTGAGAAAACTCATTCAACTAGACATTGTGGATATACATAAACCTTCGTTGAATGGACCTACACCTCTTCAATGTGCAATAAACAATATCGAGAACCCAAGGTTTCATTCATTGTTTACATCTCGCAAAAAGCGAAAGAATCCGGCTTTTCGCAAAATAATGGGATCGCTTTCACCAAATGAACAAAGGGAAATTCAAAAAGAACTTATAGAGAAAGATAAAGATCAGCAAAAGGAACATATGGAGCAAAATAAAGATGATTGCATTGCAATAGCAAGAAGCATATGTGATAAAATTGTTGAGACGCCCTCATTTCATTCAGATGTCTTATTAGCAGATGTCTTATTAGCAGATGTCTTATTAGCAGATGTCTTATTAGCAATTAAATTTTATCGTAATGATAACGACCTGCCTAAACTAAAAACTATATTAAGTCGAACAGCTGCATTAAGTGAGATAGCTGGGCATTCCTCTATTACCTCTATACAACTGGTGTCTAATCAATTTCTCACTGACTTTAAATTTTTATTTTTTGATTTATTAAATTTTATTGATATTAGCGGATTTAATGATTACCTCCGTATCAGCAAAATAGATATAAACGAGCCTATATTGGATGATGATAATAATACAACTACCATGCTAGGTTGGGCAGTCATCAACTCAATTGATAATGGAGAAAATGAATTAATTCAGCATTTATTAAATTTGGGAGCGTACCCCAACCCAACTATTATTTTAGAAGGTAAAGCTGAAAAAATGATTCCCTATTTGCTATCAAGAGGTGAGTTTGATTTAGCTAAACTGTTTTTAGCATCTCCTGATTTAACATCAGAAGATAAAGATGAAATTATTAAGCACACTAAACTTTCGGATCTACCTCAAATAAAAGATTTTCTACTAGAAAGTGAAGTTGATGGAAATACACCGTTATGTCTCAATGATAACTTAAGAACAGCAATGATGGATGACAATGTTGATAGCTTCAATCAATGCCTTCCTCATATACAATTAAAAGAATTAAATGAAATCTTTCACTATCTTTATGATTGTTGTTCAAAGAATATTATTTTAGATGTACTAAAAAAACATAATCCCTTTCGCAGTACCTATATTCAAGAAAATGTGCAAATGAGTTTCTTTGCCTATTTGTTATTGCAGAACAACATAACTATTATTCAAGAATTATACGATTATTATTTCGAACAGAATAAAGAAATTTTAATGCAAGAATTAAATCTTGTTAAAATAGAGATTGCCTCAATGAAGGGATTGCATATCTCTGACTCTTATAGAATAAATAATGAAATTAATCGACTGATATTACAGGTAACCAACGCGATTCAATTGCAAGGGACTTCCGAATATTATGACGCTTTTCAATCTTCGCATCCTAATGATTCTCGCGGCATGAGTTACAAAAAATTTTATTTTGATAAATTTGGATTTCTACCACCTAAATCTTCTGCATCCTCTACATCTTCAAGCGATACTGATCTCATCGCAGATATTCCACAATCATGCGCGATAGGAATGTGGTTTGATGACAAAACGCCTAACAAAGAACATTTGAAGGACATCGAAGCAGCAGATACACCCAGTTATCTCGTGTTATTACCTGATGTTGATCAATCTCCCAATCAGGTATTAACAAAAAATGGAGCGCGACGATTTATATTTGATGACAAAAGATGCTTGAAGAAACTTGATAAAATCGATGGTTTTGATTGCTCAGTCACATTTGTTTACGATGGAAAAAAACAAGAATTTAACATCGCTTATGAATTAAAACATAAGGACACATTAGACAGAATTCTTATTGCATCAGCAGGCGCAAAGGAAGGTGAAGCTACGCTATACATCGCTTTTGAATTCGTTAAAGCAGGGCTGCACACTGATGCTGCTAGAGCTAAATACATCAAAACCTTTAAACAAGAAGGTAAAGAAATCGCGCTAGATCTAGACTTTTTATTTAACCAAAGTCCTAGCTTAGCCAATCAAAGCCCAAAACCATAGATCGTTCTTTTATCTTTATACCCTTGTTTTTGATGTGATTTGCTGTCTTCATCGCCCGCAGTATGATATGATTCCTTGGTTAAAATCTAACGAAAAATGCGGGCACTATGGATAATATCATCGCGAGAGAAGTCCAGAAAGTTAGCGTCGAAAATGAGCTAAAAAAATCCTACCTTGATTATGCTATGAGCGTTATTGTTGGGCGTGCTTTGCCTGATGTGCGTGATGGCTTAAAACCCGTTCATCGTCGTGTCTTATTTGCCATGCATGAATTGGGTAATGATTGGAATAAGGCCTACAAAAAATCAGCGCGCATCGTGGGTGATGTCATCGGTAAATATCATCCGCATGGTGATACAGCTGTTTATGACACTATTGTGCGCATGGCGCAGCCTTTTTCTATGCGATATTTATTAGTCGATGGACAGGGTAATTTCGGATCAATCGATGGTGACGCAGCTGCTGCCATGCGTTATACCGAAATTAGAATGTCGCGATTTGCTCATGCTTTGCTAGCTGACATTGAAAAAGATACGGTGGATTTTTCGCCTAATTATGATGAAACAGAAATGGCACCCATTGTATTACCAACGCGAGTGCCACATTTGTTAGTCAATGGTTCTTCTGGTATTGCAGTTGGCATGGCAACCAGTATTCCGCCTCATAATTTAACTGAAGTAATTAATGCTTGTATTGCTTTAATTGATCGTCCTGATATGACGATCACTGAATTAATGGAGCACGTGCCTGGCCCTGATTTTCCGACTGCCGCAATGATTCAGGGTAAAAATGGTATTTTCGAAGCGTATCATACTGGCCGTGGCCGAGTCGTCGTTCGCGCAAAAACACATATCGAAACAGATGAAAAAGCAGGAAAAGAGCGCATCATCGTCACTGAATTACCTTATCAAGTCAACAAAGCGCGATTAGTTGAGCGCATTGCAGAACTCGTTAAAGATAAAAAAATTGAAGGCATTACGGCATTAAGAGATGAATCAGATAAACAAGGTATGCGCGTTGTCATTGAAGTAAGACGCAATGAAAATGTGGATGTCTTATTGAATAATTTGTTTGTACAAACGCAATTGCAAAGCGTATTTGGGATTAATATGGTGGCGCTTGATGATGGCCAACCCAAAACACTTAATCTCAAACAATTCTTGCAAGCTTTTATTAATCATAGACGAGAAGTTGTCACACGACGTACGGTATTTGATTTAGGTAAAGCGCGCGCTCGCGTCCATATTTTAGAAGGCTTAGCCGTTGCACTCGCCAACATTGATGCTATGATTGCGCTAATCAAACGCGCAAAAGATTCAAGTGAGGCAAAAATACAATTGATGGCGCAAGCTTGGCAAGCAGCACAAACCGTTGACATACTCACGCGGGCGGGTGTTGAAGATACACTTTCACACACAACAGAAGTTTATGGATTATCAGATCAAGGCTATCGTCTCTCACCTGAACAAGCGCAAGCCATTCTTGATATGCGCTTACATCGTTTAACAGGATTAGAGCAAGATAAAATTACTAATGAACATAAAGAATTGCAGCAATTAATTAATCAATTACTTGAAATATTGCAAGACTCTGCTTGTTTAATGCGACTCATTCGAGATGAATTATTAGCTATTCAAAGTGATTTTGGTGATGCACGTCGTACTGAAATTATGGCGACAGAAGAGGGCGAAGTTTTAATTGAAGATTTAATTCCAGATGAAGAAGTGGTCGTCACTTTATCTCATCATGGATATGTGAAAACGCAGCTGCAAACAACATATCAGGCACAACATCGTGGCGGTCGAGGCAAATCAGCGACATCGATGAAAGAAGAAGATGTCGTCGAATATTTAATTGCAGCGCGTACGCACGATACCGTTTTATGTTTTACTAATCACGGCAAGGTTTATTGGCTCAAGGTGTATCAATTACCACAAGCAAACCGTACTGCACGGGGCCGTCCTATTATCAATATTCTTCCTTTAGCAGAAGGCGAGCGAGTTAATGCTTTCTTGCCTGTGCGTGAATATCGTGAGAATGAATATGTTGTTATGGCAACATCATTGGGGCAGATCAAAAAAGTTTCTTTGAGTGATTTTTCTCGTCCACGATCTTCCGGTATTATTGCGATTGCATTGAATGAAGGCGATTATTTGGTGCAAGCGGATATCACAGATGGCAAACACGATATCATGTTATTTACGAATGCAGGTAAAGTGGTGCGTTTTCCTGAATCCAAAGTACGATGCATGGGACGTCAAGCAGCAGGGGTAAGAGGAATTAGTTTACAAGAAAATCAACGTGTCGTTTCTTTAATTGTTTCTCGTGAAGGCGATATTCTCACTGCAACACAAAATGGATATGGTAAACGTACAACCTTAGATGAATATCGATTAAGCGGTCGTGCTGGCCAAGGTGTCATTTCTATACAAGTCAGTGAACGTAATGGTGATGTTGTTGGTGCGATTCAAGTACACGAAGATGATGAAGTCATGTTAATCAGTAATGCAGGTACCTTGGTTCGTGTGCCAGTATCTGAAATTTCTATAGTGGGACGTAATACGCAAGGCGTGCGTCTCATTCAATTAGGGGAGGGCGAAAGCCTGGTTAGTTTAGAGCGGATTGCCAATATAAAAGGAGAGACGACGGAATGATTCATCAACATGCTCCCGTCATTACTGTGGATGGCGCAAGTGGCACTGGCAAAGGAACAGTCAGTCAACTTGTCGCAAAGCAGTTAGGATGGAAATTATTAGATAGCGGCGCATTGTACAGAGTGTTGGCATTGGCCGCACAAAAACACAGTGTACTATTAGACAATGAAAAAGCATTGCATGTATTAGCTGAACATTTGGATGTGCAATTTGTTGCCCAATTAAACGACTTTCCTTTAGTGATTCTTGAAGGTGAAGGGGTCAGTGCGACCATTCGTACCGAAAAAATGGGGAATGCTGCTTCTATTGTTGCTGCTTTACCTGCGGTTCGTGCAGCTTTATTGAGCAGGCAGCGTGCTTTTCGTGAAGCGCCTGGTTTGGTGGCTGATGGACGCGATATGGGAACAGTGGTTTTTCCCGATGCTGAGTTAAAAATCTTCTTACAAGCAAGCCCAGAAGAAAGAGCGTTGCGACGCTATAACCAGTTGAAAGAAAGAGGTATCAGTGTTACCCTTAGCGACCTTATCAAAGAGCTCCAAGAGCGTGATAGGCGTGATCAAGAACGTATTGTCGCCCCTTTAAAACCGGCGGATGATGCAGTGATAATCGATACGAGTCGTTTATTAATTGACGAAGTTGTCGATCGAATTGTCACGGAGATCAAAGGAAAAAAGGCCTTTCCTGCTATCTCAGCAATAAAGAGTAAACAAGCTGAAGTTGGGATAGCAGAGTAAAGATTATTAATTAACGTAAAATGTATAGGGCTTGTTTACATTCGCTAGATCGTAAACAGAGGCCCTAGTGAAAGTCATAGAGGTTTTTCCCCGTGAATCATAATCAATCCAACGATTCGTTTGCTCAATTATTTGAAGAAAGTTTATCTGAATCCCCAATGCAATCTGGTGCAATTATCACAGCAACGGTTGAACGTATCATTGAAGGTAAACATGTGGTAGTAGATGCAGGTTTGAAATCGGAATCTTACATTCCTATTGATCAATTCTACAATGAAAGTGGTGAACTCGAAGTTAAAGTAGGTGATGAAGTTAAAGTGGCACTTGAAGTCTTAGAAGATGGCTTCGGCAGCACACGATTATCACGTGAACGTGCAAAGCGATTAGAATCGTGGACGCATTTAGAAGAAGCCTACAATGCAAGAGAAACCATACGCGGCTTGATTATCAGTCGTGTTAAAGGTGGATTCACCGTTGAAATAAACAAAGTTCGCGCATTCTTACCTGGTTCATTAGTTGATGTAAAACCAATTCGTGATCCTGAAAGTTTCGAAGGAAAAGAGTTTGAATTTAAAGTTATTAAAGTGGATGTTAAACGTAATAATATTGTGGTTTCAAGACGCGCGGTACTTGAAGCGGAAAATAATGTTGAACGTGCTGCCGTATTAGAAAATATTAATGAAGGCGATGAAGTGAAAGGTATCGTCAAAAATCTAACGGATTATGGTGCTTTCATTGATTTAGGTGGTGTTGACGGCTTATTACATATCACAGATATGTCATGGAAACGCATCAAACATCCAAGTGAAATTTTAACGATAGGTGATGAAATCAAAGTAAGAGTACTGAAAATTGATCGTGACAATGTTCGTGTATCACTTGGTCTTAAACAATTGGGCGGTGATCCATGGCATGATATCGGCCAACGTTATCCTATCAATGGAAAAATTCGTGGTCATGTCACTAATATCACTGATTACGGTTGTTTTGTTGAAATTGAAGAAGGTATTGAAGGTCTTGTCCATGTTTCTGAAATGGATTGGACGAATAAAAATGTTAACCCAAATAAAGTGGTGCATTTAGGTCAAGATATTGAAGTGATGGTCTTAGATGTTGATGCAGAAAGACGTCGTATTTCACTTGGCATTAAACAATGCGTTGCCAATCCTTGGGCTGCGTTTGCAGAACATCATGAAAAAGGTGAGCATGTTAAAGGTAAAATTAAATCCATTACTGATTTTGGTATCTTCATTGAATTAGATGGCGGTATTGATGGTTTAATTTATCTTTCTGATATTGCTTGGAGCGAAACTGATGCACAAGATACGTTACGTAAATATCAAAAAGGTGATGAGCTTGAAGCAATCATTCTTGCTATCGATGTAGAACGTGAACGTATTGCTTTAGGCTTAAAACAATTGGCCGAAGATCCTTTAGCAAATTATTTAACTGCGAATGAAAAAGGAACAATTGTGCACGGTAAAGTCGTTGAAGTCGATCAAAAACATGCCGTCATAGAATTGGCTGATGGCATTCGCGGATTATTGCGAGCATCAGAAATTGCAGCTGAAAAAGTAGAAGATGCGCGTACTAAACTTCAGATTGGTGATGAAGTAGAAGCAAAAATCACTGGCACTGATAGAAAAACGCATGCTATTACGCTTTCAATTAAAGCAAAAGATGCTAAAACGCCTGCTAAAAAGGAAAAAGTAACGAAAGCTGCTGCTGCAACAACAAAAGCGGCCGCTGGAACAGGGAAAAAGAAAAAAGGATCAGATGGCGGCTTGAAAACAACATTAGGTGATTTATTTAAAGATCACATTAATAATGGTAATGGCACGGAAGATGTAGAAGGGAAGTAATACCATTTCACTCAAATCTGTCGTCCCGCGGCTTGTCCGCGGGATCCAGTTCTCTGATATTAGAATAACGGAATCATCGATACAATAATAATTAGCATTAATAAAGGAATAGTTGGTGCTGCTAGCATAATCACCGCAATCGGTAATTTTTTAATTAAACGATAAAGTGAAACACCTATAACAAACAAATAAATTATTCCCAAACTAATACCAGGGATGATCCAATGACCAGGACGATGAATAAAAAAAAGAACTAGCAAGAGTGTGCTAATATAAAAAATAAATAAAAATTTAATTGATATTTTTACTGAATTTATCCAATCGGATGGCGTTGTTAAATCTTCATTTGTTTGCTGCATCATTTAATCACCCAAAATTTTAATTAATTTTTTCTTCGCGGAAGCATGTCGCTCGCGCAATTCAATATCAATATATTGATCTGTAATCGCACTAGAACTATGTCCCGCATCATCACGCACATGTTCACGAGGACGAATTTTAACATCTTCAGAAATACCTGTATGACGTAACCAATGCACAGTCGCTGTCATTAACATTTCAGCATCTTCTTTCAATCCATCTTCTTTTAATTTTTCAACAGCACGATCAAAACACGTTTGCACAATTCTGCGAATATGTCTACTACCAGTCACTGGGCCTTTTCCAATGGCTTTTGGAATAAGCGGTGTTGTTTCGCCGGGTGAGGGTAGGGACGTTAAGCCAGAACTCATTCTATACCGTTTAAGCGCTGCAAGCATGGCATTACTCACACTGATATCACGTTCTTTATTTCCTTTCCCAACTGTTTTAAACCACCAATTACCATCTCTATCTCGAAAAAAATGTCCCATTTGTGGTGCCCAACGCGATGTGCTGCTTAATTCTGAAATACGTAAATACATTGCAAATAAAGCATTCATGATAAATAAAGTACGTTCATGTAAAGTAGAATTCTCTGAAGCCATGCGTTCCGCGGTTTCTATCACATAAGTCCATTGTAATTCTGATAGACGTCGTATCAATCGTTTTCCTTGATGTTTACGTAAAAATTTACTTTTTTGTCTAATCTGCGAAACAGGATTAGACAAAGCATATTCTTCTTGTTCTAAATAATGATAAAAACTGCTGAGAATTGCAAAAATCGCTTGTAAAGCATGCTGTGATAATGAAACAGCCATAAATGGCCGCCAATGTTCATTGATTATTCGCGCGCCATTTTTATCTAAAAAACGCGGTACATGTTTAGAAGCAATCCATGTTTTAGGCGGTGCCTGACAAAATTCTAAAAATTTTTCGATATCTTCACGTTTTAATTCAGCCAATGATTTTTCATGCACAAACCATGCCCATTGCAATAAGCGTTCGATCTCACGTCTATATGATTTAAATGTTTCTTCACTGCCGCGATAAGCATAGAGAAATTGGCAAGCGTGATAATAATCTGATGACATCTTATCTTGAGAAAGAGAACCAGGTACTTGCTTGAATATTTTTTCTGGTTTTATTTCTAAATAATCTAAACTATCAAAAAGAGGGGAGGGAATATATTTAGTCACACTTATTATCCTTAGAACCTATTTAAATCTCTACAATACCAAGTGATATTCCGTTATTATACCTCAAAATATGATGAGCAATGAACTATGAAATATGACGAGCAAATAGCGGAAGTGTACAAAAGAATCTGCCCTTATATCAAAAAAACACCTTTACTAGCATCTCCGTTTTTTAGTCAAAAAATGAATTGTACTTTATTATATAAATGTGAAAATCTTCAATATACAAATTCTTTTAAAGTACGCGGCGCATTCAATAAAGTAACTCATATTTCAGACAAAAATAAAATACTAATTACAGCCTCTGCGGGTAATCATGGCGCTGCTGTTTCTTATGCAGCGAAAAAATTTGGAATGAAAGCCATTGTGATTGTACCCGAATTTGTTCCTTCATTTCGTATCAATAAAATAAAAAATTTAGGTGCTGATGTGATTGTTTACGGCAAAACGACAGATGATTCAAATGCAAAAGTCGCTGAATATGCCGCAGATCCGCGATATGTTTATGTTCATGCTTTTGATGATGACGATATTATTGCAGGACAAGCCACGATTGCTTATGAATTATTCGAAGAAGCACCTGATTTAGATGTGATTGTAGTGCCAATTGGAGGAGGTGGTTTAATTGCAGGAATTGCGCAATATGCAAAATCAGTGAATCCTGCCATCGAAATATACGGCGTAGAACCTATTGGTGCTGATGCCATGTTAAAAAGTTTAGAAGCAGATAAAATTATTACACTTTCGGAAATGAATTCTATTGCAATCAGTTTAAGTGTGCCAAAAGTCGCAAAAAGGACCTTTGAAATAGTCAAAAAATCAGTTAATCAAGTCGTGAGCGTGACAGATGAATTAGCTGTCCGAGAATTAAAATCCATATTAGAACATGACAAATTATTTGTTGAACCAGCTTCATCATGTGCTTTATCAGCGATCATCGAAAAAAAAATTGGTGATATGACAAATAAAAAAGTCGCAGTGATTTTAAGTGGCGGAAATTTTTCATTGGAGCAGCTTAAAGCTTATTTATAATGGATTAAACCAGTTCAAAATAAATGGCAGAACAATGAAAATAATGCCTAAGGTTATCATTAATAGGACATTAGTAACAAAAAAACTAAATAGTATTAATGCTATACCTGATACTGAATAATAAAAATTTTGCTTCCTTCCATAAGAAAAATATCCAATTCCAATAATGCTAAATAAAATCGATAAATAAATAACGTTAAGATCCATACCAAACATATCGTTTTCCATTTTTTTAAAGTAGGATATATTCAGGTTATCCCGACAAATTGCGAAGCAATTTTATAGTCGGGATCCAAAATATTTACAGTATACATATATGTGAAAAAATTGTAAGGAGTTAAATAAATGAAACGGTCGATCATTATTTTAATGAGTGCATTGTTAGCATTTCCTGTGTTTGCTGCATCCCAAACTAATACACACACAGCCTTTTACACCTCTACTCAAACAACATTACAAAATATCACACCAGCAGCTGAATTAAAGCGTTTAATGGCAGGAAACAATCGTTTTGTGTCTAATAAAATGATTCAGCGTAATTTATTAAACCAAGCTAAAACGACTAGTTTAAAAGGCCAATTTCCAGCAGCCATTATTCTCAGCTGCATGGATTCACGAGGATCACCCGAATTAATTTTCGATCAAGGGCTTGGCGATGTTTTTTCTGTTCGTGTTGCAGGTAATGTTGTCGATACAGATCAATTAGGCGGCATGGAATATGCGACAAAAGTGGTTGGCAGCAAGGTCATTGTAGTAATGGGACACACACAATGCGGTGCGGTAAAAGGTGCATGTCAAAATGTGGTATTAGGCAATTTGACGGCGTTACTCAATAAAATCAAACCCGCGGTAGAAAAAATAAAAGCTTCAACAAATGGCAACATCGATTGTAATCAAAACAAAACCGTTGATGAAATCGCTAAACAAAATGTTATCGATATGATGCAACAAATAGAAGAAAAAAGTCCGCTTATTCATGCTCAAATTGACAATAAACAAGTGTTAATGGTTGGTGCAATGCATGATTTACATAGTGGGAAAGTAACATTTTTTGATGTGAATGGTAAATCGTTGATGTAGATAGTTCGCCTAACTGATAGAAGAACTACCATCTTTTATCAATATTTAGTATATTTTAAGTTGCGATTCTTCACGTTAACAACAAGGAATAGTTATGCAAAATAGATTAATTTTATCTCTTCTTTTATGCTGCGTTTCTTTCAACCTGTTTGCTGTACCCTCTGTCAGCCCAGGCGTGGTTAAATCAGTCGCTGTTCAACAAAATACGGGGGCCTTAAACACAAGCAGTTCGACGAATGCAAGAACACGCCGCTCACATCCTCGCCGTGCCGTACCTACTGTCAATCAACCGTCTCATTATTTTTATGCAGGCTTTGGTGTCAGCATGTTAAATGATAGGGGATTTACGGGACTGATGCCTAAAGCCTACATTGGCTATGGTGTTTATTTCGATAAATGCAAATCAATCTATGGTGCGCTAGAAGTTTTTGGCGGCGCTGGTTCAATTCCACTGTCTCCTAATCAACTATATCGGGTAAGCAATCTGTTTGGCGTGAGTATCATCCCAGGGTTTTTAATAACAGATGGGGTAATCTTATATAGCCGGCTAGGATATCAATCAGTCAAATATACTAAATTAAAATTCACTAAAACCGGAGCAGTGTTAGGTCTTGGACTAGATGTTTATACGAGTGAACATTGGGATACGCGCTTTGAATATAACTATGGATTCAATAAAGATTTAAATCAATATGATTTCGATTTGATCTATAAATTTGTTTAAATTATAGATAAAACTAAATTCACCAATCGTTTAACCTCATGCATCATATAGAGTGGCACTGATAATATTCGACCGTCGAAAGACAAGCGATGCATAGAAAAACGCAAACCAATAGTTTGATTCTTCTCGGAAAGGAATAACTGTAATGAACGTAAACTACCTGTCTTTCCGGCTTTTACTTCTATAGGTAGAATTTTATCATTAATATTTATAACGTAATCAATTTCAGCTTCGCTACCTTTTTTTTCCCGCTCCCAATAATATAATTTGATTGGTAAATAAGGATCGGCATAGGCTAGTAATTCTTGTCCTACAAATTGTTCAGCGAGCATGCCACGATTTAATAAGAGTAAATCTTTTTGTTGTAATAACTCGATATCAAGCATTTGGGCTGCTTTTACCAAACCAATATCTAAAAATAACAGTTTAAATTTTTTTTCTTTCATTTGTGAAGCGAACGGTAATCCGCTTGCGCTTGTTTGATGAACTTTATAAATAATTCCTGCATACATTAGATCATCTAATGCTTGTTTAAGATCGCGAGACTGCATATTTGGATCTACACTCGCATAACGAAAATGCTGACCTACCATACCAGGTGCCTGTTCTAATAGGCGCTGCAAATATCGGTGTTTCGATGTCTTTGCATATTTAGCAAAATCATCATAATAGGTACTTAAGAGAGATGATTGAATAATTTGGCATTGACGCCAATCATGATTCTCAACAAATGATTTCACGACAGCAGGCATACCACCAATTGCAAAATATTGATGTAATAATTCTTGTAATTTTTGTTCAACTGCTAAATTAATTGTTGATTGAAAGTTGACAGAAGCTAGATATTCAACCATTGAATCATATCCGCACGCAATCAGAAATTCTTGGAATGAAAGAGGTTTTAAATAAAGAGATTGTACTCTTCCAACCGGCATACGAAAATCATTCTGATTTAATATAAACTCTAATAAAGAGCCAGCAGCGATCACATGAAGTTCCGGCATAATTTCTTTGAAATAGCGTAGCGCCATAATAGCATTCGGACATTCTTGAATTTCATCTAAAAATAATAATGTTTTGCCAGGAATAATTGATTCTTTGCCAATTAACCGAATAGCCTCAAGAATTCGACCTGGCTCTAATGACTCAAAACAGGATAAGTATTCTCGTTGGCGCTCAAAGTTAATGGAAACAACATTACTAAAATAGGCTCGTCCAAATGTTTCAGCAGTAAAGGTTTTTCCTACTTGCCGTGCACCGCGAAGTAATAACGGCATGTGTTCTGTTTGATTTTTCCATGCTATTAGCTCAGATTCGATAATTCGCTTCATGTTGCCCCGTAAAAATATTCATTTATTGCAGATATTATGGGGGTAATTATAGTCAATTTATGTATTTTTGTCAAATAAGCTTTCCTTAATTTTTCAACTACTAAGTCCATATAAAATACAAGTTTAAATAATAAACAATACAATATATATGAAACAAATAAACACCTCCGCAGGATTAATCGGCAGCGCATTAGAATGGTATGATTTTTTACTTTATATCTATTTTGCTTCCATCCTAGCACCTTTATTTTTTCCGGCGCACAGTTACTTCGTTTCCTTGCTCATGGCTTTTTTGGTTTTTGCGATTGGGTTTTTAGCAAGACCCATTGGCGCTCTCGTCATTGGGCACATTGGAGATACATACGGTCGAAGAAGGGCCCTCATTTTATCTATGTCCATTATGACGATTTCTACTTTTTTAATTGGTGTTTTACCTATCTATGAAACAATAGGAATTGCAGCTCCTTTATTACTAACGATCATACGCTGTGTGCAGGGTTTTGCTGTATCAGGAGAGATTGGAACATCTACTTCTTATTTAGTTGAACATGCCGCTGAAAAAAAACGTGGCTTTGCGGGTAGTTTAGTCATGACCACAGCATATTTAGGCATTTTTATCGGATTGATCGTTGTCACATTAGTCACATATTTCATTCCTCAAGATATTTTATCTTCTTGGGGTTGGCGAATTCCTTTTATTTTAACTTTACCATGGGGAATATTAGCTTTAATTTTACGTTTACGCTCAATGGAATCGCCGCAATTTATAAATCAATCCAAAGAAATGATGAAACATCATCAACCCATTAAAACTATTTTTTTAAATCATAAACGTCTTTTACTATTTGCCATTGGCGTCGTATCAATTAGTGCAACTTGTGATTATTTTTTTATTGGATTTTTTACGCATTTTCTCACGAATTCAAATTCTGGTATTACGTTAGAAAGCGCTATGCTAATCAACATGATTAGTATTTTTGTATTCTTGTTTCTGGTTCCTTTTTTTGGTTTCTTATCAGATAGGGTAGGGAGAAAAAAAATATATTGCGCTAGTTTATTAGGCATTATTATTTTAGGGTATCCTGTATTTTGGTTACTGATACAAAAAACTTTTTTAACTGCACTGGCCGGCGAAATTTTATTTGCTTTTTTATTAGCGGGAATAGATGGCATCATCTTAACATTTTTGGCTGAAATATTTCCCACTCATATCAGAAACACAGGGCTCACTCTCACTTACAATGTTTCATTAGCCATATTTGGCGGCACAGTTCCATTTCTTGCTGTTTGGTTAATCCATACAACACAGCTTGAATTTGCACCGTTTTTTATCTTGTCGTGATAGGGTTGCTTGCTTTAATAAGTTTATTATTGCTGACTAAATTAGAACAAAAGAATCTTATCAGCAATGCTTCTTCTTAATATTTCCTTAATACTAATACAATTTTTTTCTGTAGAATT
>JABDCN010000032.1 GCA_013288125.1 Gammaproteobacteria bacterium | reverse complement strand
AACAGGTGGTGATGAAGCAGCTATTTTTGCGGGTGATTTGAGTCGCATGTATATGCGTTTCGCTGAATCGCAACGTTATAAAATTGAAATTATTAGTGAAAGTCATGGAGAACATGGCGGGTATAAAGAAATTATTATGCGAGTGATTGGTCAAGGTGCGTATTCATTATTTAAATTTGAATCGGGCGTGCATCGTGTGCAACGTGTACCCGAAACAGAAGCACAAGGACGTATTCATACATCAACTTGTACTGTTGCTGTTTTACCTGAATTAGAAGAAATCGATAGTATTGAAATTAATCCGGCTGATATACGCACTGATACGTTTCGCGCATCAGGCGCTGGTGGTCAACACGTACAAAAAACAGATTCTGCTATTCGCATTACGCATTTGCCAACAGGAACAGTTGTTGAATGTCAGGATGAACGTTCACAACATAAAAATCGCGCGCGTGCAATGTCATTATTAAAAGCAAGAATTTTATCAGCAGAACGTGAAAAACAACATAAACAACAAGCCGAAACGAGACGTAATTTAGTGGGAACAGGAGACCGTTCTGAACGTATTCGTACTTATAATTTTCCACAAGGACGTTTGACAGATCATCGAATTAATTTAACGTTATATCAATTATTACAAATCATGGAAGGTGATTTAATGCCAGTTGTTAGTGCATTAAGTCAAGAATACACAGCGGATTTATTGGCTTCGCTCGGAGAGTGAGTTGGATTTCAAAAAACAAGCAATTGAACGTTTATCTTCTGTGACAGATAATCCTGTGTTAGAAGTGGATTTATTGTTGTCGCATGTGTTACAACAATCGCGTAGTTATTTATATCGTTCGCCTCAAATACTGACAGAAGAACAAAAAAAATATTTTGATGTCTTGATTGAACGACGGTTACTTCGCGAACCTATTGCTTATCTCATTGGTCATAAAGAATGTTGGTCACTTCCTTTTATCGTGACGCGAGATACGCTGGTTCCTCGTCCTGAAACAGAATGTTTGATTGAATATATTTTAATGCATTACGATTTTTCTCCGTTGAAATTAGCTGATTTAGGAACAGGATGCGGTACGATTGGATTATCGATCGCGCATGAAAGACCGAGTTGGAAAATTGTTTTAACTGATCAAAGTGAACAAGCTTTGCAAGTTGCAAAAGAAAATGCAAAACGATTTCACTTAGATCATGTTGTCTTTGCAGAAGGCAATTGGTGTGATGCATTAGAAGATCATGATTTTGATATTATCGTGAGTAATCCGCCTTATATTGCTTTAACAGAATGGCCGATGTATGAAGCAGCATTATTATTCGAACCACGTGAAGCATTAGTTTCTGGCGAAGATGGATTGCAAGCAATTCGTGAAATTATTCGCACAGCAAAAAAATATTTGAAATCATCGGGATTATTATTGATTGAACACGGTTTTAATCAGGGAGAACTTGTTCGCGAATTATTGATGAAGGCGGGATATCAAGCAGTTAATACGATGCGAGATTTGGGCGGGCATGAGAGGGCGACCACGGGCTCCTTAAAAAAATGATTGCCGTGCCCCCTCGTTTTTTGGTATAGCTGTCAAACTTGGACTACAATTATCTCAGGGTAGGAGAAAATTCTATGGCGACGAAAGAAAAAGACATCTTAGAACCCAGTTTAGAAGTCTTAGGCATTGCCCCCTATAAACAAAAAAAGACTGAAGAATACATGAGTTCTGGTATGTTAAAGCATTTTAAGGAAATTTTAATGGCTTTACGCCAACGTTTGTTAGAAGGCGGCGATAAGATCGTGACCCATATGAAAGAAGAAGCCATCAACTATCCAGACCCCAATGATCGTGCCTCTCAAGAAGAAGATTTCCGTCTTGAACTTCGTACGCGAGATCGTGAACGAAAGTTATTGAAAAAAATAGAAGAATCATTAGAGTTGGTCCGTGAAAAAGATTATGGTTATTGCGAAGTGTGCGGCATTGAAATTGGATTACGTCGTCTTGAAGCAAGGCCAACCGCAACACTTTGTATTGATTGTAAAACATTAGATGAAATTAAAGAAAGGCAACTGAAACAAGAAGAAGAGTATTAATATTCCAGTCGTCCCGCGGCTTGTCCGCGGGATCCAGAGTTAATACAACCCAAGGAATCTGTAATATAATTAAAAGAAAGGCCAAACAAGGTAAGCAATAGGGAGTGGTCTATGGCAGCACCGCAACAAGGTGGTGGTTCTCAAGGCGATAATTCAGCCGGCATCTTATGGGGCGTGGCAGCGTTTCTTGCTGCGATCGCAGGGGTTTGGTATGGTTTCAAACCACAAATTGTTTATTTTTATCTTTCCTTAAAATCATGGGAATTAAGCGTAGTCGCTTACGTTTACCATTTCTTTCATTATCAAACAGCTTATTTTCAAGAAATGCAATCTATCTTAGCTTCAGGAAAAGCAAGCGCCAAAGATATCGAATTCAGCATGTTAGCAAAAATGGGCACAGAAGCAGGTTCATGGTTAAGTATTCCTTTTGCCGCTATTTTACTGATTTTAGCTTTTGTTGTTTTTTTGGGAAATACGAGACGCGTTTATAGAAAGAGTTATCAAATGCGTGAATTTGCAGAACTTGAAAAAACAAATTGGCCGCAAATTAGTCCTGTTGTTAATCTCGATTTATTAAAGACAGATCTTGATGTTGGGCCTTGGGCGATGGCGATGACACCGCTTCAATTTTGTAAACGATATAAATTAATCGAAGAAGTAAAAGGACAGCGTCGCGAAGGGGTGACGCGTAAAAATTGGGATAAAATTGACGTTGTTTTAAAACGAGGTGATGCCAATAAAATTTTTGCAATGCAACTAGGGCCGCTATGGCAAGGCACAGATAAATTACCCCCTTATGCACGTGCTTTATTTGCAGCGTTTGCTGCGCGTATTAACGCTGATACAAAAGCTGCCGAAAAACTTTTTATGCAGTTAAGTCATTCCTCCATCAGTAAACGTTTGAACCTCAGCGGCGTAGATGAATTGATTAAAAAACATGAGAATACGAAATTAGTTCAAAAGATCGTGCAATCACATGCTTATGTTTTAACAGTGATGGCAGAAATGTTAAAAGGCGCGCGCGATGACGGTGTGCAGGCATCAGCAGATTTTATTTGGTTAAAACCCGTTGATCGCAAAATGTGGTACACACTAAATACAGTGGGAAGACAAACGCCATTTATTGAAGTAGCAGGTATTTATGCGCATTGGATCGCAGAAGAAGTAGCAGGAAGAAAATTATTGATGCCCATGATAGATGAGGCAACGAAAGCAACGGAAAGCGCATTGAAAGAAATTGTTTATCGACCAGATGAAAGTGAGTAGCTGTCATCCTGAGGCCTGCGAAAGCAGGTCGAAGGATCACTAACAAATGCTATAGTCGTATTGCAGTGATCCTTCGACCTGCTTTCGCAGGCCTCAGGATGACAACATTGCTCAGGATGACAAAGTTAGAGTGTTAATGAGGTAATACCATGCCATTACGCGGCTTAGAAGAACAGAACGAACTTTCGCCTCAACTCTTGTTGCGCGATACGCGCACCACGGGGATGAAGGTTGTTGATTTCTTCAAAGATCCAGTCAACAGTGCTTGTTTATTGGGTGGGTTGGCGGGCGCTATTTATGCTTTTCCTGCTATTGGCGATTTTATTTTTCTCGCAGGTGTTTGTGCATTTTTATATGCTTATACACGTAAATCATTATTGCCCTTTCGCATGCCGCAACGTTCACATGCAAAAGATTATAACGATCCTCTTCCCGGTTCGACTAAACCCAGAATGGCGCGCGGTATTGCTTATTTTGGTAATCGTAAATCAGACAATGATGAACTTTGGTTTAACAATGAAGATATGCGTACACACGTTTTAATTTTCGGATCAACGGGTAGTGGTAAAACCGTTGCCCTGACTTCATTGTCTTATAATGCTTTAGTTCAAGGGAGTGGATTTTTATATGTCGATGGTAAAGGTGATAACTCACTTTTTGCAAAAGTTTTTGCGATGTGTCGATCCATGGGCCGCGAAGATGATCTTTTATTAATTAACTTTATGACAGGCGCGCGAGATGTGGTTGGTGCGCAAGAAAAACGATTGTCCAATACCATGAATCCATTTTGTAATGGTTCATCGAGTATGTTGTCACAATTAGTTGTTAACTTGATGGATACTGGTGGGCAAAGTGCTGACGGTGATATGTGGAAAGGCCGTGCTATTGTGTTTGTTGAAGCACTGATGAAAATATTAGTGTACATGCGAGATCAAGGTAAAATTTTATTAGACGCAAACTCGATTCGTAATTATTTTGAATTAACACGTCTTGAAGCAATTGCAATGGATAAAATGTTTCCGCGTGATAATCAAGAGCCTGTGAGCTTGGCAGATACGCCCGAAGTCATTCTTGAACCGATTCGTAACTATATTAAAAACTTGCCTGGTTATGATCCTTCTAAAAAAGGAAAACAAGGATCTCAAGTATTAGAACAGCATGGATTTATCACCATGCAATTAACAAAAACATTCGGTTCGCTTGCAGATACTTATGGCCATATTATTCGTGTGAATTTGGCGGAAGTGGATTTGAAAGATGTGGTTTTGAATAGACGCATTTTAGTTGTGCTTTTGCCTGCATTAGAAAAATCACCCGATGAATTAGCTAACTTAGGTAAAGTGATTATTGCATCGCTTAAAACCATGATGGCAGCGGGGTTAGGTGATTCAGTTGAAGGAACTTATCGCGAAGTCATTACGCGTAAACCAACGAATGCTTCCACGCCTTACATGTGTATTCTTGATGAATATGGATATTATGCAGTGAAAGGTTTTGCGGTGGTGCCTGCACAAGCGCGTTCACTGGGGTTCTCCGTTATTTTTGCGGGACAAGATTTACCTGCCTTTCAAAAAGCTTCTAAAGAAGAAGCCGCATCCATTGGTGCAAATACCAACGTAAAAATTTGTATGAAGTTAGAAGATCCAACGGAAACCTGGGATTTCTTCCAAAAAACAGCCGGTGAATCTTATGTCACTAAAGTTGATTCTTTCCAAACGAATGCAGGTAGTTTATTAAATAATTATTTAGATAGCCGAAGCGCTTCTTCTGAAAAACGTCAACGCATCGATTTGCAAGATTTAAAAGAGCAGCGTGAAGGTGAAGCACACATCTTTTTTAAATCAAAAATTGTTCGTGCAAAAATGGTATTTTTCGATCCGCCACCGCCAACTAGAATGCGATTGAATCAATTTCTTAAAGTGGAGCCGCCGCTTGATCGTGTGATTGCAGATTTAGAAGATCGTATTGAAAACTTAGAACAATTGCAGTTAGATAAAGAAAGTATTACACCGCCAACCGATGAAGGTGAGGAAATTCAAATTATTTCTGATGCGATTCTTGCGCAAACGAATGCGAATCCGATTGAACGCGCTTTATCTGCTTTGTTAGCTTTTCATAATCGTCATGAAACGACAACAGAAGGTGCGGCAGCAGAAACAGCGGAAGAAACATTGGATGAAGGTAAATTAAATATTTTTGCAAAAGTGATGCTGGATGATACGATCAAAGAAATTGTGGGTAAAATGAAAATTGATGCGTTTAGCGCACCGTTGGTTAATCGAAATGGTGCAAAAGATAAAATTGAATTATTGGAGCGTATGATGGGTCGTTCAGCTTCTCAAGCAACACCAATGACATCAGAAATTATTAAAGATATGTCATTAGCAACGGAGTACCCACCGCCTGTTGAGGGCATCCTTTTACCCAGCGAGGAAGTAGTGGCAATCGCAGGGGACTTATGTGATTATGTAACCTCTCTCAAAACAAAATCTCAAGAATAGTGGGTAACCATGGTAGGTGTATTAACAAACATATTCCGCGGGTTTTTATTCCTCACATTATTATCATGTTTTATTTTATCGGGCTGTGCTTCATCAGATGTTTCGCGTGATACAGCATCTAATATCGATACCGGCATTCAACATACAAAAGACATGATGGGCGGGGAAGGTGATATTGCTGATGCTTATCAAAATTCAACACAAGCAAGCAAAGGGTTGATGATGGGTGGTGTAGCAGGCGCCGTGACAGGTGCAATTTATGGTGGTACGACGGGTGCCTTTGAAGGCGCGGCGATTGGCGCTATTTTAGGGGCGAGTTATGGCAGCTACATTGATTCACAAACGACACTTAAAGATCAACTCGAAAATCGCGGTGTGAATGTCATTGTGTTAGGGGACCAAATTCTGATTGTTATTCCATCCTCGCGTTTATTTTATCCGATGACATCGACGATCAAATCTCATTCTTATTCCACATTAGAGTTAGTGGCAATTTACATCAATACTTTTACTAAAACGCTAGTGAAGGTGTCGGCTTATACTTCTGATACGCAATCTCCGGAAGCTGCGGTCGCTTTAACGCAGCAACAAGCAGAGCAAGTATCGAGAACCTTGCAAGAAAGCGGTGTTGATGCTCGTTTATTGTATGCAGTAGGATGTGGAAGTGCGCATATTGTTTCTCCCAATCAATCTGATTGGGGGTCGAGTGACAATTACCGTATTGAAATTACACTAGAAAAACTTTATGTGTAGAATCCCCTTCCTCCTACAAAAAACGTAGGAGGAAGGGGAGCCTATGATGATATAAGGAAAACCTATGCTCGGGCGACGAAGTGAAATAGCGAATTTACAGAGTGATTTTTTTCGCGATAAATTTCGCAAAACATTACGTTGGCTAATGTATTTCGTCATCATTATTTATATTCTCATTTTCGCGATCATTTATCTCATTCTGATTCAACCAGAACATCAATATTATGCAAATACAACAACAGGCATGATTTTGCCCATGCCGAAAACAGGAATTAACTAGGATTACCTCATGGCACTAGACGATATATCAGAAAAATATATACCTAAAAATAATGATTTTTATCGTGAGCATTATCATCAGATCATGTTAGTCATTATCTGTTTATTTGGTGTGACATTTATTGCGACGATGCTCGTCTTTTACCAAATTTTGCATCGTCCTTTACCGCAATTTTTTGCCATCCAGCCAGACAATGAAACCATGACACTGACACCTTATACTGAACCCAATTTACGTCCTGATACTATTTTGCGTTGGGCGAGCCAAGCGGCAACGACAGCTTATACTTTTAAATTTAGTGATTATGTTGGGAAGGGCAATGTTAGTGCTCAAGAAGCAGCAAAATCGTATTTTACTAAAAATGGATGGGCGGATTACCAACAATCTACTCAAGGATTAATTACGAGAATTATCGAAAATAAATTAATTGTGCATAGTTTAATATCAGGCGCGCCCGTGATTTCAAATCAAGGGCCTTTGCCAGGAAGAGGCTATGTTTGGCGAATACAAATGCCGATGACGGTGACATACGAAAGCGCAGGGCCGACTAGTACACGTCATTTTATCGTGACGCTTGCTATTGTGCATGTCCCAACAAATACGAATCCAGCAGGGATTGGTATTGATCAATTCGTTATGGTGGAAGTATGAATGATGCTCTCGTCTTAATTTTTTCACGTAATATTTTTTATAAACGATTGCATTATCTGGCTTTAGCCCTTTTTGGTTTTAGTCTCATCGTTATTTTTGGATTGGGTGCTTTATTATATTTATTATTGGCAAAACCCAATATACCGCTTTATTTTCCTGCGGATAATGTTGGTCGATTGACAAAAGTCATTCCGGTGAGTGAGCCAAATATGGGATTAAATGATGTGATGAATTGGACGGTGAAAGCAGTCCAAAAATCTTATTCATTTGATTACATTAATTACCGAGGACAAATACAATTTGCGCAGCGTTATTTTACAACTTATGGATGGAATACTTATTTGAGTGCGCTGCAACTCTCTGGCAATTTAACTGCAGTGACAGAGGCAAAAAGAATAGCAATTGCACAAGTGGTGGAAACGCCGAAGTTGTTGGCAGAAGGCATTTTAAGCGGTGCTTATGCGTGGAAATTTGAAATGCCATTATATGTGATTTATCTTGAGCCGCCTTACGATGACAAATCTAGTTTTTCTACTGCCTTGAAAGTGACAGTGCTCGTTCAACGACAAAAGCCATTAGAAGGGAACCAAGGTTTAGGGATTGTTCAATTGATTATTGAGATGGGGTAGTCTATGGCTGAAGAAGAAATGGAAACCGTAGAATTACATGATGCATTTTATCGAGACAGCATCGGCAAAGTGATCTTTATTGGGTTGAGTCTGGGCATTGCTATTGTATTGATGCTGCTATTGTCTATTTATCTTTATGCCAAGAAACCTAAACCTGTTGTTTTTCCTGTTTATCAAGATTGGCTTGTTCAGCCATCTATTCCTGTTTCTGAATCTTATCCATCGCAGCCTATGATTATGCAATGGCTAAGTGATACGATGCGAAAAGTATTTACTTATGATTTTAGAAATTATATTAGCCAACGCCAAGCAGCTGCTCACTATTTTACGGACAATGGATGGAATACATTTCTAAATCAATTGAATATCTATGTAAATTATAATAATGTTTTAGCTGATAAGTTATTTGTAAATGGTACAGCTACTGCGGCGCCTACGTTGGTTAATGAAGGCCTCATTTCTGGAAGATACACGTGGACGATACAAATGCCCATGGTGATCGAATATGCGGGGTACAAACCTTTACCGAAGAAACCGTTACAACTCGAAATACGCGTGGTACGTGTGCCAACAACGAGTAATCTATTGGGTATAGCGATAGATAGCGTTACGCTCGCAACAACAGCAGGGATAGGGCAAACTGGAGCAGGAAGTGAGTAGCATACATGTCGAGACGCATAAATAATTGTATTATGCTGCGCAAAAGCAAAGCTTTTGCTTGCACCAAGAGGGGAGAATCGCGATTCTCCCCTCTTGGATCACCCCATCGCGTAGTGAAAATCATTTACTTTATCATTTTTTTAATGATGTTATGTTTTCGTGCTTATGCACAAGAACAAAATACGACATCACCCGCACCTGCTCTCACTCAGCAGCAGTCGTCTCGGTTAAGAGAATTTCAAGGATGGGCGCAAAAACATGGTTCTTCTCAGACGAACCAAGAGGCGCCGCCTCAAGCAGTTGCCGCTCAATCAGCTCAATCCACTGCGCCTGTTCCCATTTTTTCGGCAGCGCCCCCTTCTTCGAATACGCAGAATTCAATAGAAACACAAGCACCGCCTGCTGCTGTCCCGCCCCCAGCGAATCCGCATGCACCACGTATCATGACATTTGAAGAAAGTCAGCAAGCCATGCTGAATAGTGTGCCGCCGCCTAGTATGCGTCCTTCAGAAGATTCGGAAGCTGCGTTTAATACAATGTTGCAGCAAAACATGCCGCTTAATCCGCAGCAAGTCGTGCGTTTGCATCAACAAATCGATATTTCGCAACGTGCGCAGGCAACGCCGCCGACGATTCCACCTAAGCCTGTTTCAACAACATTAATGATTAATTTAGCGCCTGGTACGACACCGCCCGCGATTCGTTTAGCACAAGGGTATGTGTCGTCACTTGTATTTGTTGATTCGACGGGAGAACCGTGGCCTGTCGCGACATTTGATATTGGTAATCCTAAAGCAGTGAGTATTCAGTGGGATGGAAAAAGTAATATTTTGTTATTGCAATCACAATCACCTTATAGCTATGGCGATATGGTGATTCGTCTTGTTGGTTTAGCAACACCGCTCACCATTGAATTAGTGTCTGGTCAGCGGGTGGTAGATTATCGTGTTGATATTCATATTCCGCGTATTGGTCCTAATACAAAAGAATTACCTGTCGGAACAACATTGCCAGATTCAGCTAATCAAGTTTTATTGGGGGTGTTAGATGGTGTCGCGCCACCAGGTAGTCGTCCATTAACCGTGCGGGGCGCACATGCTGATGCTTGGTTAGTTGGCAGCACACTTTTTCTTCGTACACGATTTACCTTACTTTCACCAGGTTGGGTAGGAACAATGGCAAGCCCTGATGGCATGCATGCGTATCAATTAGCGAAAACCTCCTCTGTTTTAGTATCGCGTTATGGGGAACCTGCTGAACTTAACATCGAGGGACTCTAATGGCGATGGATTTTTCTAAATTAAATTTTTTCAGTCGCCTAGGCACGCGTTCGCGCATGTTGGTGATATTGGGCGCAGTCATTGGTTTTATTGTTGTGATTTATGTGGCGACGCAATTTTTTGCTGGTGAAAGTAAAACAATTGGTCCTTCTAATGTGGCAAATGCCCCTGCTGGATTAAAAGCCATACCAGGCGGGCAATTAACACCAGAATATTATAGAACTCAACGTGCGGCGAATGAACAAGCAGCGCGTGCTGCCATTGAAAGAGGAAGCAGTGCTGTTCCGACGTTGATTCGTGTGGGAGAACAGCAATCATCTTGTATCGTTTGCACAGATGAATCGGCCAATGTCAGTACTTTATTAAATGATTGGGTAAAACAAGGTAAATTAACGCCGGATGTCGCTGATGAATTACAACAATTAGCTGCAAAAAATGTAACAACAGAAGAATATGCAGACAGACTCAGCGATTTAGTCAAAGAAGGAAAAATTACGCCAGAACAAGCACGTCAATTACTTGAGATGTATAAAAAGCAACATGCGAATGCTTTAGTTGCAGAAAGCGCTACTGTGATGGATCAACTCATTAAATCAGGCCAAATTCCGATTGAAGCAGCAAATGAATTACTCGATGCGCAAAAACAAAAAATGAAACCAGCGGATTACGCTAATTTATTACAGCGTCTTGTACGCGAAGGAAAAATTTCACCGCAAGTTGCGCAGCAATTATTAGCGCAATATTCCAAACAATTTGCAAAAGAAATCACGATGCAAAGTATTGCTGTTTTGCATCAAATGGCAAAAGCAGGACAAATTACACCTGATATAGAAAAAGATTTAGTGAAATTAGAAAATCAAATGGTGCCGCTCGATATCGTACAACAGCAACTTGATAAATATGTCAATGCAGGTCAAATGGCGCCAGCGGTATTAAAAAAAATTATTGATGAATATAAAATGCAAAAAGCACAGATTGGTTCAACCGGTGCGATCAATCAATTGGTTGAAGGGGCTGAATCTGCTGCTATCAATGATGTGGATGCTTTAGTCGCAGCAGGAAAATTGCCGCCTGATGCAGCCTCTAAATTGAAAGAGATGATGAAGAACAATGCTTCACTCGATGATTATAAAGCGTATGTTAATCAACTCGTCAAAGAAGGAAAGATTACGCCAGAGGTTGCTAAAAAATTAATTGATGATTATGGAAAAGTAAAAAACTTGCGTGGACTGATGGATCGTTTATCTGCTTTGCAAGCGAATAATGCTTCACCTGCTGAATATGCGGAAGAATTAAAACGTGCAGTACAAGCAGGCATTATCACGCCTGAACAAGCTGCCGCGATGATGCAAGATTATCAATCTGTGTTAGCTGCAAGACAAACAACGACGGCAACACTCGCGACAGGGCCAGGGACCGAACAATTTGCTGCCTTACAACAACAATTGCAGCAGGCAGGATCACAGCCAGCTAATGTTTCGCCATCAGAATTTGCAGCAGCACGCACTGAAGTGACGCAGGAATCGGAGCAAGATAGACAAGCGCGTATTCAAGCTTTATTGGGTGCGATGCAAGGTCAAGCAGGACAATTAGTGGGATCTTGGCAACCACCAACGATGTCGCATGTAGAAGGCGTTCCACCACCACCTGAAAAGAAACCAGCGGAAGGTGGAAGCGGTGGATCAAGTGGTGGGACAGGCGGAAAACCCGGATCATCATCAGAACAAGCTGCGTTAATCAAAGCAGGATCAATTTATTTTGCCGTATTGGAAACGGCGGTTAACAGTGATTATCCTGATAGTCCAGTGATGGCAACGATTGTTGAAGGCCCTTATAAAGGCGATAAACTCATGGGTAGAATCGTCACTACCAAAGGTGTATCAGGACAATTGGATAGAGTCAGCCTTAACTTCACACTGATGAACGATGATGCATGGCCTAAATCAAAAGCAATTACCGCTTATGGTATTGATCCTAATGATGCGCGTACGGTGATGGCGAGCCATGTCGATTACCATTACCTGCAACGTTTTGGTGCCATGTTTGCAACATCATTTTTACAAGGGTATGGAAATGCGATCGCCACTTCTTCTTCTACGACCACAACAGGTATTTTTGGAACCAGTACATCACATCCCAACTTAAGCCCAAGTCAAAAATTGGCGATGGCTTTGGGCCAAGTTGGGCAAACGGTTGGTCAGGCGACGCAGAACTATATCAATCGTCCACCAACGGTAAGGGTAGATTCGGGCGTGAGTCTGGGTATATTATTCATGTCTGATGTGTCGTAAAAGAGTTGTCTGCGCGACGACGAGCCTGATCAAAATGCACTATACTTTGCAGATAAGGCTCGATTATTCAAGGGATATAAAAGAGAGGCGCATAAGATGTTGAATGATAGAGATGATAACAAATTCGAAGGACAGGAAGACAGCGAATATCATTTTTCTGATGATGATGTGAGTTATGAGGTAGAACCGGAACCTTCTCAACCCCCTTCAAAACCAGGTAAAAATGGGGGCGGCGCTTCGCGCTTACTTCGTTCAAAACGAACCTGGATTGTTGCTGTTGTTTTCTTAGGATTGGTTTTTCTGATTTATAAAATGATCATTCCATCGACTCAACCTTCATTAGAGATTGCTGCTGCGCCAGCAACTTCTGTTCCTGTACCGGCAAAAGTAACAGTAGCAGCAGCGCCTGCGAATTCGACGCCAACACCAACGCCTGTCAATCAAACAATAACGACTCAAATACCAGCTGTGACACCACCGGTTGTGCCGCCAGTTGAAACGTCTGCCACCAATTTACCGCCACCGGGTGCCGTCATACAAAACGGTACGGCGACTCAAAACGTATCGACACCAGTGACGCCTACTGTACAACCAACAAATCAGCCACAAAATCCATTGGCATCAGCATCATCTCCACAAACGGTGAATGCACCAGCTGTTATTCCTGTTACTTCAGTCGCACCGTCGACATCAGTGTCGGAGCCATTCCAAATTCCAGGCACAGCAGCGGCGCAAGCCAATGAACAACGTTTGGAAGCAGATCAACAAAAATTATTAGCACAATTAGAATCGGCCTACGCAGAAAAAATAAATGAATTTACGGCACAAAATAAAGCGACACAAGATCAATTACAAACATTAGATGCGCGTGTTGCAGGATTAGAAACGCAATTAAATCAAATGTTGAAAGCGATTTCGCGTCAAAATCAAAATATGAGTAATACACTTGGTAATCCAGCTTCATCATCTATGCCATCATCAGCATCGCAACCAGCTGCTGCGCAAGCACCACCACCAAAAATTTCTTATAATGTTCAAGCGATTATTCCTGGTCGTGCATGGCTTAAATCAGAAAATGGCGATACGGTGACAGTGGCAGAAGGCGATGTGATTAAAGACGTTGGTCGTGTGACTAAGATAGATCCTTATGATGGTATTGTGGAAATTAATACGGGTAGCCGAGTTGTTTCGTTGACGTATGGTAGTGCGAGTTAATGAGAAATAGTTCAGCGTCGTCGCGAGGAATGTAAACAAAACTATTCCCTCCCCTCCAGCATTTGCTGGAGGGGAGGGCTAGGGAGGGGAGGTTGAATTCATTAATAAACCCTCCTCTCCCCAACCCTCTCCTCCCATAAAAATGGGAGGAGAGGGAGCAGTTTTAGCTGTACTCCTCGCAACGACGAACGGTAATGGTGGAATGATTAAACGCGAGGTAACCATTATGTTGCCACACTTACAAACGCACAAACATAAAACGCATTTCTTTTTATTGCTTGCTGTCACGTTATCATGTCTATGGCCAGTTAATTCTTACGCTGTGTATGGCGCAAAGGACATGCTGACCTACATCGCGGCACAAGTCCCTAGTTTAATGTACATGGTCACAGCCATTGCATACGTCATGGGTATTTATTTAGTGCTGCATGGTGTATTGCGATTAAAAGAATATGGCGAAGCAAGAACGCAGATGTCTCAGGAACATAGTTTGAAAGAACCGCTGACTTATATCGTTGTTGGTGCACTTTTACTTTATCTTCCCACAGCAGTGAGTGTGGGGCTCAGTACTTTTTGGTCTGAACCGGCGCCTTATTCTTATTTGAGTTCAGATACGGGACAGTGGTCTCAATTTTGGAATGTGTGTTTTCTCATCGTGCAATTTATTGGTACGATTGCCTTTATTCGCGGATTAGTTATTTTAAGCCATTTAGGTGATCGTGGTAGTCAACCTGGTACTTTTAGCAAAGGGTTGACGCATATTATTGGCGGGATTTTTTGTATTAACATCTATCAGTTTGTTCAAGTTATTTTTGCGACATTTGGTTTTAGCAGTTGATTCATGATAACGTGAATGCCATTTTACACTTACATCATATTCACGTTATATTATATGGAGTTTAGATTAAAGGAGAAAGAAATGAGAAAATTGATTTTAGCGTTACTTGCCTTAACTTGTTTTGTCACGGGCACAGCAGCGCTGGCTGCTATCTCTGGTGTGGGTTCGGTTTCTACTCAAGTCGTTAGTAATCTTCGTGCGGTTGCCCAATTGATTACAGCAGCTTCTTATGTTGCTGGTATGGCGTTTGCCGTTGGCGCTATCGTTAAATTTAAGGCGCATAAAGATAATCCAACACAAATTCCCATTGGTACACCTATTGCACTTCTTTTCTTAGGCGCAGCACTGATCTTCTTACCAACCGTATTTAAAGTGGGTGGTGGAACATTATTCGGTGGAAGCGGTACGGTAGCAGGTGTGTCCGGTGTTGCTTCATTTGGCGGTAAGAAAGCTAGCTAATGTCAAACGATTATGCATAACCTTCAACTGGCAGTGAATTTAGCGGGATGGCGAATCTTCGTCAGACGCAAACAAGATAAGGCTTTCCTGCCAGTGCAACAACGTATCTTCAAACGTGATGCGAATACCTGTCAATATTGCGCTTTTCAAGCTCAAGAATATCAAGAAGTTCTTAATCTGGATGGAAATTACAACAACAATAAGTTGAGCAACATGATAACGGCTTGTTGTTTTTGTTCTCAATGTTTATTTATTCAATCTGTTGGTGTGGATGATATTGGTGGTGGTCAATTGATTTATATGCCTGAAATGACACAAGCTGATCTCAATAGTTTTTGTCATGTTTTATTTTGTGCGATGGATAGTAATACGGGTTATCAAGATAGTTCACAGTCTATTTATCGTAGTTTGAAATTTCGTAGTCAGTTAGTTGAAAATCAGTATGGTTCTGGTATGAGTAATCCTACCGTGATGGGACAAGTGATGATTGAATCACAAACATTATCCAACGAGAAAAAAACGGCAATCTTGAAAGATATACGCTTGCTTCCATCGCATACGAAATTTAAAGTACAGTTAGATGCTTGGGCCGCTGCAGCACTGAAAGAATTAGAAACGGAACAACAACCTACTTCAGAGAAATAATGTATGAAAGGTTGTCATCCTGAGCGTAGCGAAGGATCACTAATAAGCGTCATAAGCGCCTTTTAATGATCCTTCGCTACGCTCAGGATGACAACCTTTTATACTCAGGATGGTAAATAGTCACTGAATAGTTATTTACAAGGATATCGGAATGCGTGATCGCACTTTTATAGATCCATTTCTAGATAGTGTTGACGCTGTTTTAGCGTGGTTTAGCACAGAGATGAAACAAACCGTTGAGTCATATTGTGATTTAGAAACGGCTGAAGATACGCATACATTAGTTGCACGTGATGGTTCTTTAATTTCAGTGATTCGTGTGTATGGCGTAACACGATTAATTGGCCAAGAAGAATTTGATGCGATTCACTCAGGTCTCACGCAAAGTTTACAAGCCACATTAAAACGACCGGGACATCTCATACAAGTTTATTTTGGCTACGATAGAGAAGGCGTCAAGCCTGAAATTGAAGATATTCTTTCTCCTGCAAAAGCAACAGCAAAACGTTTAAATTTAGATTTAGACGATTTATTCAATGAACGCGTTAATTACATTTCGAGATATTGCGCTTCTGAAGAATTATATTTTGTTTTATGGACGCGGCCCTATTCTCTTACGAATGAACAATTAAGTCGTCTTAACAAAGATAAATTAAATTTTATTCGCGAACACAAAATTCCACCTTTCAAAAATGGCCAAAATTTAATTGCAGCGATTCCAGATTTACGTGAATCACATGGTTCTTTTGTGCGGTCCGTCGTCACGGATTTAAATGCATTAAATGTGTATTGCGCTTTATTAGAAGTTCATGATTCAGTTAAGGCTATTCGTAATTCAGTTGATCCTGAATTTACTTCAAAAGAATGGCGAGCTGTTTTGCCTGGCGATAAAATTCCTGTTCATGAAGCGAGTCCAGCTGCAGGTGAATTATCAGGACTCATGTATCCTCCCTTAGCAAGACAAGTTTTTCCGCGCGATGCCGTTTCAATAGATTTGCGCACGATTCGTGTAGGCGATAGAATTTGTACGCCTATTTTTATCGATCTTTTCCCGCAAGAAATACGCTCTTTTATTGCTTTATTTGCACGTACTTTACCGACACGTGTGCCTTGGCGTATGTCTTATTTGATTGAAAGCGGCGGTTTATCTACACTTACATTCAAATCAATGATGGCTGCGATTCTCAGTTTTACTTCAGCACAAAATCGTTTGATACATGATTCAATTAAATTATTACGTGACATAGAAACCAATACTGATGATGCTGTCGTGAAGTTGCAAGTGAGTTTTGCGACGTGGGCACCAGAAGGCAATATTCGTTTATTACGAACACGCACTGCTGAATTATCCAAAGCCATAGAAGGGTGGGGATCATGTGAAGTCTCTGAAGTATCTGGCGATATTTTTGCGGGCACAGCTTCCAGTTTACTAGGATTTTCAGCTAATAGTGTTGCGTCGCGATCTGTTGCACCATTGAGTGATGTGGTTTACATGCTTCCCTTTACGCGGCCTGCTTCTGCTTGGGAATATGGCGCTGTTTTGTTACGTTCGCCTGATGGAAAACCATGGCCGTATCAACCTGGATCGGTGCAGCAAACCACGTGGATTGATCTCATGTATGCGCGTCCTGGTTCGGGTAAATCCGTTTTATCGAATGCCATTAATTTGGCTTTATGTTTATCGGGTGGTATTACACGTTTACCACGTATTGCGATTATTGATATTGGTCCATCGAGCAGCGGATTAATTTCATTATTGAAAGAAGCATTGCCGCCAGAGAAAAAACATTTTGCAGCTTATCATCGTCTGCGTATGACACCAGATTACGCGATTAATCCTTTTGATACACAATTGGGTTGTCGTTATCCCACACCGCAAGAACGTGGTTTCTTAGTCAACTTTATTACTTTGCTTGCTACACCAATTGGCGCTGATCGTCCTTACGATGGCATTTCAGATATGGCGGGATTAGTCGTCGATGAAATGTATAAATACTTGGCGGATGAAGGAAAAGCGCATCCTTATACGCATGGTATGGAACCACTTGTTGATGACATCTTAAGTGAAATTGGATTTGTTTTTGATGAACGTACCACGTGGTGGGAAGTCACCGATGCCTTGTTTTTAGCTGGATTTCATCATGAAGCAATGCTTGCTCAACGTTATGCTGCGCCCTTACTCGCAGACGCCGCTGCCATTTGCCGCACACAAGTCGTCGAAGATTTATATGGATTAGTGAAAGCGCCAACAGGCGAGCCATTAATCCAAGCATTTAGTCGTATGATTTCAAGTGCAGTGCGTGAATATCCCGTGTTATCAAACATCACAAAATTTGATATTGGCGATGCGCTCATTGTGTCATTAGATTTAGATGAAGTGGCAAAAAGCGGTGGTGATGCAGCAGAAAGACAAACAGCGGTGATGTATATGTTGGCGCGTTATACTTTAGCGCGACATTATTATCTGACTGAAGATGTTTTATCTGATATGAATGATGCGTATCGCGAATTTCATCGTCAACGTATTTCAGAAATTCGTGAAGATTCAAAACGTATTGTGTACGACGAATTTCATCGCACATCAAAAGCACGTGCCGTGCGGGATCAAGTTATTTTAGATATGCGTGAAGGTAGAAAATGGAATGTGCAAATTGCCTTGATTTCACAATCATTAGATGATTTTGATCCGGTGATGGTGGAATTTGGTACGTCTATTTTTATTATGGATGCAGGACCTGAACAAGCGATTAAACGATCGACAGAAATTTTTGGTTTATCGGAAACTGCGCGAATTGCATTAAAAACACGTGTACATGGACCGCGAGAAGGCGGTGCCACTTTTCTCGCGCAATTTGCAACAAAAGGCGGGATGAATACGCAATTATTAACAAGTACGTTGGGGCCGATTGAATTGTGGGCGTTTAGTACGACAGCAGAAGATGCTCGCTTGAGAAATAAACTGTATCAACGTATAGGGCCTAAAGAAGCAAGACGCGTGTTAGCGAATCTTTTCCCGAGCGGTTCAGTGAAAAAATTAATTGAACAGCGTTTGTCTGTTTTAAAAGAGCAGCAAGGCATGATAGAAGAAGGTTCTAATTTGAGTATTGCAGATCAATTATTAGAAGAAATTTTAGAGGCTTACTCGAAAAATCCTGAAGTGAAAAATTTACCAACATAGATGGCTTTTAGGCTTCGTTCTAGACCGCCCGCAGACGGGCGGTTGTGGCGTCATGAGTGTGTCATGAACGGTTACCTTCTTGATTTTTAACAGTAGCCGTACATTCAATTTCAACGCGTGCATCGAGTACTAAACCTGTCGTGCCGAAAGCACTTCTTACTGGAAATTTACCATCAGGAAAAAATTCGGCATAAACTTTATTCATTGCATCCCATTCTTTCATGTCTGCCATCATAACATTGCATTTAAATATCTGGCTGAGCGAAGATCCATTTTCTTCTAGTACTTGTTGAATATTTTTCATGGCTTGACGTGTTTCTGGGACAATGCCTTTTTCTTTTAACGGTGGTTGGCCTGGTTTGACGGAACCAATTTGACCTGATAGATATAATATATTTCCTACTTTTATTGCATTGACAAAGGGCGGATTTGTATAAGCATAAGTCAGTGGTGAGAATATTAAAACAATTAATAAGGTAATAATTTTTGCCATATTCTTTTCCTTTTTCTTTAATATTTTATCAGCTGTATATCAGTTTGGTTGAAATCATTCCTTTTGAAAAGCAATGATTCGCCAGAAATTTTTGCTAATGCATAGGCAAAACAGTCGCCAAAATTTAATCCTGCTGGATGATTACTTTTGCCGTAATGCCGCCATGCATTTCTTGCAATTTCTGCTTGTTCACTGTCAAAAGGAACAATGTCAACTTTCGCGCGATGTAGTAATAAATCCAGTTCTCTGCCGCCGGCTTCGCCCTTGCGAGCTTCTATGACAATCATTAACTCTAGCGCTGTTCCGGCAGAAAGTAATCGTTTGCTGTCTTTGCTGATGAGTTCTGCAATAGTAGCTGCTTCAGCTTCTTCTAGCAAGATTGCCAGGATGGCAGAAGTATCTAATACCATAATGACTTCCTTATTTTGGTAAACCCTCGTCGTCATAACCGATAATTTCATCTGGAGAGCGCGTATCTTTATTAGGTAATTCTGCACAGCGATGGCCAATCTCAAGCAAGCTTGCTTTCATTTCAACTGGCATCCGTCTACCTTGTTCTCTCAATAGTTTTTCGCGTAATGCCTCTATAACAACCTCAGTGATAGTCTCTCCTAGTTGATTGGCAAGAATCCGAGCTAATCTGTCGGCTTCTGGATTTTTAATGTTCAGCATAGAGACCTCATTTTTATGCCTTCTTCCTAATTATATGCTTTCTTTACCAATTGATCAAATCCCTACTTTAAGATCATTCCAAAAATCATCAAATAGATCATCAGAAGTTCACAAACATCAGCAGACTCAGACCCAGCAGACACAGACCCAACGGGCACAGACCCAGCAGACTCAGACCCAGCAGGCACAGACCCAGCAGGCACAGACCCAGCAGGCACAGACCCATATCCAATTTCAACCACTAAATGTTCAGTCTCAATCTTATCTCGAATACCAACAACCATTTCGATATCAACAATATTCATACGATTTAATATCTCAAACACAGGATGACG
>JABDCN010000031.1:7387-20236 GCA_013288125.1 Gammaproteobacteria bacterium | reverse complement strand
AAATAAAAATAAAAAGGTAAAAAATTATCATGTATGCGGCCGATGACTTGCATGCGTAAGACATCTTGTACAAAAGTCATGCCATGAGATTGATAAGCAAGTAGTAGCAATATCATCGTACCTAAAAATAATAATGCAAAGGCAATGAATCCACTTCGTAAAAATTCTTTAAAATTGGCATGTAATAAATAATAAATACAAACAACGCCGGTTGGCATGATCAAGCCAATTAATCCGCGTTCCATAAAACCAAAAATTAAAAATAAATAAATGAGAAAAGTTTGTTTGCGACAAAGTAAATAAAAAATGATCGTGGTTAACATGGTGAGTTGCATGTCGATAGAAATGGCGCGCGCATTTTCTAAAAATCCCAGTGTCATTAATAAAAAACAAACAGCGTTTAATCCTAAACGTCTGTTTTGTAATGCACCGATTAAATAAGTAAAAGTAAGTGTGATGGCGGCAGCGATTGCAGTGGGTAAAACAGCCGTAAATTTATTTAAGCCGCCAAATAATGAAGCTGAAAAATAAATGAGAATGGTTGAGGTAGCTGTATAATCAGGATAAGGTTGGCGATAAGTCGTTGGAAATAAACTCATGCCATTTTCCCACATTTCTTTAGCGAATAAATAAAATCGAGAATCAAAACCAATGATTTCTTGGGTGTTTAATCCCCAAGTAAAAATGATGAGGCTGAAACAAAAAATCACTATGCTGTCTAGCGCGTGGATATAAGTTGTTTTCATAATAGTCAATGGATTGCATCAAAAGAAAAGCATGGTAGCATAACAAGAAGACTTATCGTATAACATGTTGAAAGGACAATCCCTTGAAAAAATATCAAATACTTCCTTCATTACTTTCTGCTAATTTTGCCGCATTAGGCAAAGAAGTGGATGCTGTACTTGCTGCTGGCGCTGACATCTTGCATCTAGATGTGATGGATAATCATTATGTACCAAATTTAACCGTCGGGCCATTAGTCTGCGAAGCTTTGCGGCGTCATGGTGTGAAAGCACCGATCGATGTGCATTTAATGACAAAACCAGTCGATCATTTGATTATAGAATTTGCAAAGGCCGGCGCGAGTCATATTACTTTTCATCCTGAAGCATCAGAACATGTTGATCGCAGTCTTGCTTTAATTCGCAAGCACGAATGCAAAGCAGGATTAGCGTTAAATCCTGCGACTCCTTTGCATTGCCTTGATTATGTGATGGACAAATTAGATATTATTTTAGTGATGTCAGTGAATCCTGGTTTTGGTGGACAACATTTTATTCCTTCATCACTTGATAAAATTCGTCAGATCAGAAAATTAATTGATGCGAGTCAATATCCTATTCATTTAATTGTTGATGGTGGAATTAAAACAAGTAATATTCGAGAAGTTGCAGATGCAGGCGCTGATATGTTTGTTGCAGGCTCTGCGATTTTTCATCACCATGATTATGCTGCTGTGATTGCAGAGATGCGTAAAAAGTTGGAGGAATAAAAAATGCAAATGCAAACACAAACACCTCGTCAAACATTAGGATTACGTCATGTTGCTTTATTCGTTTCGAAATTATCAGAGTGTGTTGCGTTTTATACGCAATTAATCGGCATGAAAATTGTGTGGCAGCCTGATGAAGATAATGTGTATCTCTCAACGGGTGCAGATAATTTTGCATTGCATCGTGCACCAGCTGGTGCAGAAGTAGCGAAACATCAACGATTGGATCATATCGGATTTTTTTTACAAAGTGCGGAAGATGTTGATGAATGGCATGCGTTTTTGCGTTCGAAAGGCGTGGAAATTAAAGCGGCCCCAAAAAATCATCGTGATGGAACGCGCAGTTTTTACTGCGCAGATCCAGATGGTAATGTGGTGCAGATGATTTATTGTCCGTGAGTAAACTTGTCGTCCCGCGGCTTTTTAAACTCAAACTTGTCATCCCACGTTTGCTACTACACGCTGACCTGTCGTCCCGCGGCTTGTCCGCGGGATCCAGAGAAAATATGCGACTATTGATAATTATTTCTGGATCCCGCGGACAAGCCGCGGGACGACAGGTCAGCGTGTAGTAGCAAACGCGGGACGACAGTGTTGTGGGTTTATTTTTTTGTTAGTGTTAATGAAACTTTTTTCTCTTCCACATTATGTGAAGAAGCAACAGGCGCGGGCGAAAATAATGAATTCATCACCAATGATTCAATTGATTTCAGCAAATTTTTTCTGATGTTATTTCCTTGCTCATTATTTTGATAAAATTTATAACCTTCACGAGCCATCCATAAAAAAGAACCTAATAATAATAGCAGAGAAATATTTCGCGGCAGTTTAATAGAAAATGTTGTTGTAATCATATAAAAAACTGAACTAAGTTTTAATTTAGTAGAGATATGTTTTTCTTCGTCGTTGATGTTTCTCAAATCATCTTCCAATGTTGAATAAGGTGGATTGGTTTTTATATCATTATTTTCTTCATGAAGAGCAAGCTGCTGGCGAGATTGGGCCATGTTGTATTCCTTAAATAAAAGGTTTAAAAAAACCCGAAAATTCTACTTAATTTAAGGGTGTGATAGCAAGAATAAAATTAAGGCATGAAATACGAAATATGTGCCAAAATAGGGCAATGTAACGCATTGTTTAATAGTGATATTATTTTATGTAATAAAAATGAGAGGGATTGCTTTGCAATCTTGCTTATATCGTCTAAAATTATGATATGACTTATTAAAAATTAAATAAAAATATAACGAGAGAGGTGGGAAATATGGAAGGTCGTCGTCGTACTCCATCGGAAATCGCAGAGGCACAGCAAACTTTCATGAAAGATGTGAAAGATGCGCAGCAACATTTAGCGAATGCGCGCGCGTTTCTTTCACAAGATGATTCAGCTAGTGCAGATAAAGAATATTATGAAGCGATTAGTAAATTTAATCAATTATTTGAGCTATCAAAAAGAAATATAGAACTTGCAAAAGTTTGTTACCAAGGTCTTGGTGAAGCGCATTCGGGTATAACAACACATTTCGATATAGACATTCAATTAGCAATACATAATTATGAAAATTATTTGCGTTGTCTTGCTAATGAAGATGCACAAAAGAGTGAAGAATATATAAACGTTAGTAAGACAATTGGAGATCTTTATTTATTTCGGGGAACTGGTTTTCTAACAAGACAATTGTTTGATAAAGAAGATTATAAAAAAGCAAAGAAAAATTTTGATAAAGCTGAAGAATATGGCCAGGAAACCATTGAGCTTTATCAGAAGAGAGGTTGGGCTAATGCAAGATATGCAGCATATTTCGCTCAACAAGGAAATGAAGTGGGGGAGCAGACGCAATATGGTTTAGCTCAGAACGATTTCAATCGGGCATATGAAAAAGTTACAGTAGCTAAAGAGCGGGCTAATACTGCTTATGAGCAAGCTAAGATCGCTAAGAAAGGCCGGCATAAAGCAGGTAAAAATAAAGAGTATTTTGATAATTATTTTGAAGAAATAGATAAGTCAAAAAAATTAATAGATCATAAATATTCAGAATTAAGTGAAAAAACTAGAGTTAAAATGCAAGCAGCAAATAAACTTCATGAAGAGCAGAAAGTTTATTTAGAAGTGTTGCATCGGATGTTAGTACAAGATTCCAGATTGACTGGTAGGACCATAACGGAGAAAGGAGGTATTAACGACCAATTGAAGTATTGGAAATCTCATCGTTACGATGAGACAACACCTGTATATGATAGTTTGAAAAGAATGGCTGAAGCAAAGACAGCAGGTAAGAAGCCTATGACAACAGGAGAGAAACAATGGGAGCTTTATAATGCCATGGCGATAGGAACGGTAGAGGCCCTTGAAGCAGCTTGGGGGAGAATATTTCCTAAAGAGGCATTTCCTTATAAAGAACAACCTGCAATTACGAAAACGACAACGACAACAACGACAACGACAACATCGCAAGATCAAGTTGCCGCGAGAAATGTAGAGCTTCATAAGCAGCGCGCATATGAACATGTTGATAACAAGCAATGGAAGAATGCGCTTGATAGTGCAGAATCTGCACTTAAGGAACATCCTAACCGCAATGATCAAACGGGCTTAGAATTACAAAAAATAGCGATGTTCGCTATTTGGGAAGAAGCAAAAAAACTACGTGCTGAGGGAAGAAATCGCGAATCATCTGCTTACGATGAAAAATTTTTGAATTTAGAAATAACTGATCAAGGTTTATTGCAGGCTCATGCAGGGATTATTCTAGATGATTCAATCTTGAACCAGAAGCAACAAAAACGACAAGGAAATGCTGTGACTCAGAGACAATCCTCTGTGCAGGAGCCTGTTGCTAGATCTGCAACAACTACAACGACTACGACAACAACAACGACAGAAATAACAGCAGAACAACATTTTAATTGGGGTAACGACTTGATGCGCGCCGAGAGATTCCCCGAAGCAATTGAACAATATAAGAAGGCGCAAAGCAAATTATCCTATGCAAAAGTTGATACTTTCAGGGAAATGCATCTTGTGAACAATATTGCTCAAGCGCTTCTTAATGCTTATCAGGAACGTGGATTGTTTTGTAGGAAGCATGAAAAGTTTGAAATGGCGATTACGGTTTTTCAAACGGCATTTGATTATGGTAAGGATGAAAAATCGAAGAGTTTGCTGATAGAAACATGTCATGAGTATGGGAAAAAATTGTATGCTGATAAAAATTACGAAAAAGCGATCGCTTATTATAATATTGCATTAAAAGCCTCTCCTGAGAATCAAGAGATACTTGAAGCACTTAAAGAGGCTAGAGCAGGGCAAGCGGGAGAATATAAGACAGTGAAGCGAGTTGTGCCGAATCCTAGTGAATTTAATAAAACAAGTGAAAGTTTATTATCAGAAGAAAGTTTTTCAGATGAAATAAGCGGCGCAGAAGAATTAAAAGATTGGAAAGAAATGTCGAGAGGGAGAGGGCATGAAGCAAGCGGAAATGTTCCGGAAGAAGAAGTGAGTAAAGAGGAAAAAATTGAGTTTATAAAGGAGACGAAAAACATTGTTTTTAATAATGCATTTCTTACTCGTTTTTTTGTACAGGCATATCCAGAAGTGAAGGATGGAGCGGGGCGGATTCATCCAGATGTTAAAATAGCCAGAAAACTTGTTCAACATTTCAATCCTGAAGAAAGTGATATAAATGCGATTTATAAAGGGTTAAAAGAAATTTGTCCTATACCACCTAAAGATCCAGAGCCGCTTTCTCTTAATGAGTTACGCGCAGGGTTTCATAGTGGAAAATCAGAGAATATGAAACATTTTGGTACACGTGCGAAGGAAGTGGTGAAGTCAATTTCGGAGGGCATAGTGCTCCCAGGTTCTCGTAAGCAACCTGAGCCGCCTCCATCTCATGATATCTCAACCAAAAGATCAAGTAAGTAGAATATAAAAAATTAATGTTAGCGGGAACCGCTGTAAGAAAGGGGTCAAGAACAATCAGTAGTCATGTTGTATTACGCGTTTAACTTGACCTAAAAGCGCATTGTTTTTTGTGGTCTGAGTGTTCTTTCTGCCCTGGCAAATGTTACCGCCTTGCCAAAAATCATGAAAAGTGAAAAGTCTTTGAAATACAGATGTGAATATAATTTGGCAAACGCATCCTTATGACCGATTGTGCAAGTCTCTTTAGAGATTTTTTGTTTTGCAGCTTCAAACGCATTTATTATGTAATTTTGCCCTATTTTCGTATTAAGTCGAGAATCTTTTAAAAGCAGTTTTACAATTTCTCCGTTTCCTGTCATAGCAGCCGAAAGAAGCGCTGGTCCAGGATAATCATAATTAAATTTCATCAGAAGTTGTGCGATGTTTGTAAGGCCGTTCTCAAAAGCAATTTGACAAACCGCTTCAAGCTCAAGCTGAAAATACTCTTTGTTATAGTTATATTGAATGATCTTATCTAAAAGAAGTTTTATAACATCTTCATGTTTATTTCTTGTAGCCTTTAGAATTCCTTGTATAAAATCGGTAGCATCAGTATTTCCAAATTCTATTAGAAATTTTGCGATGTTTATAAAGCCTTTCTCGCAAGCGGCTTGAAGAGCGTTTCCATGTCCTCCAATTGTGCCGCAAACCAAAGTGAGTTTTGCGATATCCTCATGGTCATTTGCAAGAGCTAGCTGAATCACCTCAACATAAGCCCTGGGATTTATTTTGCAATACGTCCTTATGCATTTAAGACTTGTTAAAAATTTTACAACATTTGTGTTACCGTTAGCGCAAGCTATTTTGAGGGCATAGATATCATTGGCTGTAAAATCTGCCTTATTATCTCGTTTATCAAAAAATAAGAGTCTTAGAATATCTACATGTCCGTTTGCGGAAGCGAATTGGACCGCTTGATTGTTCATGGCCGTAGGATCAACTCGACCATCTTCTAAAAGAAGCTTTACAACATCCACATGTCCTTCACGACAAGCCGTTCTAAGTGGAGCGCTTAATAAGGCGTTGGGATTTGCTCTACCATTTTTCAAAAGAAGCTTTACAATCTCTGCATGTCCGTTTTTGGCGGCAAGGTAAAGCGCACGATCTAAATGGTTGCTCTCGGTAATACCTTGATAAGTATTGTTAACGATATCAAAATTGCCTGATTCGGCTGCCAGAAGAAAAGTATTAATATTAGAATGGCTTTGCATGTTGTGGTAAACCTCGTTTTTTTAGAATAGATTTTTAATTGTACCGATTTTAATGGTCTAATTATTAACATAGTCTTAATATAATCTTATATATGTGATACCAAAGGCTATTGGCCTGAATTTATCATACGATTAGCACTTACCGCTTGTGATAATACCGCTTTACTATCATCAATTTTTTTCTGCCTAAAAAACTGGTATGCACGAAGGCCAAGCAAAGATGCTGCTGTAATAGCTTGTAATCCAAGCATGGGGCCTGCTTGGGTTACGATTGATAGCCCAATACCGCCGATTGGATTATCACAGAAAGGGTCTGTTCCTGGATCGTAGTCATTAGCGCGGACTTGGCAAGTTGGATAGGCTGAATATCCTGCCATGGTTGTTCCAATTAATGGTGAGACGATAGCCGCGCCTATCATAGCGGCATCGAAAGATTTGTAATAATACAAACCTAAAGAAACACCAGCTGTGATAGTAGACCAAATGCCTGTACCGATAGCTGCCCCAGCTATTTCTATCTCAATTGTTGGTGGTCTTATCAAGTATCCGGCAGAAACTAAACCATAAATGAAACTGCCAGCTAAACCACTAGCGATAGCAATTTGTTGGAGAGTCCGATGAAGTGCAGTATTGTAATCTTGTTTTAAAAACCAACTTGTCACAACAGAAGGTGATGATTCGGCAGTATTTCCTACAATGCGTCCTATCATCGTTAACAAAACAAGATCACTCATTGGTTTGCTAACTAATCGAAGGTTATAAATATCATCTAATGTCAAATGATAGAAAATTTCTGTTTCAATCACTTCTGGTGGAATATTAAAGAGAGAGAGTTGAATGGAATAAGATGAAGAAGTAACAGATTTTAATGGAATTGATTCATTAGGTTCTTGATGTTTTCTATTTCGCCGATTTTTTTTATTTCTTGCCATGTTTGTAAATTTATCCCACCACCACATCCGCTGCGCGCTTTGCAAAAATCCCATTTTCTACCACACCAACAATCGCTTTCAATTTTTCTTCCATACTGGCAGGATTTGCTAATTTCAAATTATAAACATCTAAAATTACATTGCCATTATCCGTCACGAATCCTTCACGATAAACAGGATCGCCGCCCAATTGTACGATTTGTCGTGCAACATAACTGCGTGCCATGGGGACCACTTCAACTGCAACAGGAAATTGTCCGAGTAATTCCACTCGTTTACTGCTATCAACAATGCAAATAAATTTTTTCGCAACGGTTGCAATAATTTTTTCGCGTGTTAACGCACCGCCACCACCTTTTATCATTTGTTTTGCAGGATTGATTTCATCTGCACCATCAACATAAAGTTGTAATTCTGGAACAGCATTTAAATCTAATAAAGGAATAGATAAGGCTTTTAATTTATTTGCTGTATCAACAGAGCTTGCAACTGCTCCTTCAATACGATGTTTGATGGATTGCAATGCTTCAATAAAATAATTAACTGTTGATCCTGTGCCAACGCCAATGACCATGTCATCTTGAATATAAGTAAGTGCAGCGTTAGCCGCGGCTTTTTTTTCAGCTTCTTTGTCAGTTGTTTTCATCCGTGTCTCCTTTGAGTTACCCAGGCCTGTCGTCCCGCGGCTTGTCCGCGGGATCCAGAAAAACGACAGGCCTGAGTATTGCTATAAAATATAACTCGATAAATCTTCGTCTTTCACTAACTGCTGCAAACGTTCATTGACATAATTTTCATTGATACTGATCATCTTACCCGGCATGTCAGAAGCCGTATACGAAATATCTTCTAATAATTTTTCTAACACAGTATGCAAACGTCGTGCACCAATATTTTCAACGCGTTCATTCACATGCCATGCAATTTCTGCAATACGTTGCACACCATCTGTTGTAAATTCAATTTTTACGCCTTCTGTGCCTAATAATGCAATATATTGTTCTGTTAACGCGGCTTGTGGCTCAGTTAAAATGCGCACAAAATCTGCTGTGAGTAAAGATTTTAATTCGACACGAATCGGTAATCGACCTTGCAATTCAGGAATTAAATCTGATGGTTTTGCAAAATGAAATGCGCCTGATGCAATAAATAAAATATGATCGGTGCGCACCATGCCATATTTTGTTGAGATAGTTGAGCCTTCAATTAATGGTAATAAATCGCGTTGTACACCTTCACGTGAGACATCAGCGCCTGCATATTCTGAACGTTTTGCAATTTTGTCGATTTCATCGATAAAGACAATACCGCTTTGTTCAACGCTTTCAATTGCGCGCGATTTAATTTCATCATCATCAACTAATTTTGCAGCTTCTTCTTCACGCAGAATTTTTTTTGCTTCTGCAATTTTAAATTTACGCATTTTTTTACGTTCAGAACCCAAATTTTGAAACATACTTTGTAATTGATTTGTCATTTCTTCCATGCCAGGGGGTGACATGATTTCAACGCCAAAAGGCGCTAATGAAACTTCCATTTCAATTTCTTTGTCATCCAATTCACCTTCACGTAATTTTTTTCGATACATTTGTCGTGCAGCCGTATCTTCTTTCACGGGCTCATGTGGTTCGCCAGCAAACACAGGCCGAGGCGGTGGTAATAAAGCATCTAAAATACGTTCTTCTGCTGCATCTTCTGCATTTAAACGGACTTTAGTCATTTCTTTTTCGCGCATTAATTTAATGGCCATGTCGATTAAATCACGAATAATGGATTCCACATCGCGACCCACGTAACCGACTTCTGTGAATTTTGTTGCTTCTACTTTTACAAAAGGCGCATCAGCTAATTTCGCTAATCGTCTTGCAATTTCTGTTTTACCTACACCCGTTGGGCCAATCATTAAAATATTTTTTGGCATAATTTCATCGCGCATGGGAGAAGGCAATTGCATGCGCCGCCAACGATTTCGTAATGCCACAGCGACAGCACGTTTCGCATCAGCTTGTCCGATGATGTGCTTATCTAATTCGATAACAATTTCTTTTGGCGTGGGCGTGAAAGGACTATACATAAAAATTACTCGCTTAATGTTTCAATGGTGAAAGAATTGTTGGTGTAAATGCAAATGGAAGCAGCAATGCCTAATGCTTTTTCAGCAATGGTACGCGCATCTAATGTTGTATTTTCTAATAATGCAAGTGCTGCAGATTTTGCATAAGGACCACCAGAACCAATTGCAATCAAACTATTTTCAGGTTCGATCACGTCACCATTACCAGAAATAATTAAAGAAGCTTTTGTATCAGCAACAACTAACATGGCTTCTAATCGACGGAGCATGCGATCGGTGCGCCAATCTTTTGCTAATTCAACAGCGGCACGAACTAAATTGCCTTGATGTGTTTCTAATTTTGATTCAAACCGTTCAAATAAAGTAAACGCATCTGCTGTGCCGCCTGCAAATCCTGCTAAAATTTTATTGTTATATAAACGCCGTACTTTGCGTGCATTCGATTTCATGACGATAGACCCAAGCGTCACTTGGCCATCACCGCCAACAACGACAGTGTTATCACGGCGTACGGAAATAATGGTTGTACCTCGCATTTGTTCCACTTTATTTCTCCTTCACGAAGTCTCTGTTCCCTCTCCTCCCACGCTTTTTGTGGGAGGAGAGGGTTAGGGAGAGGAGGGCTTTATAAAAGATTCCTCCCCTCCCTAACCCTCCCCTCCAGCAAAAAACGCTGGAGGGGAGGGGACAAAGCTTTAATATTTGTAATGATATTTATGCTTAATATAAGGCCTATTTCTCACTTTACAAGCGGGATATAATACGACACATTTTTGGAGAAATTTATGCGCCCAAGTCAAAGAAAAAATAATCAATTACGTGATATTCGACTGACCAGACGTTATATCAAACATGCCGAAGGATCAGTCTTAGTCGAATTTGGTGAAACGAAAGTTATTTGTAATGCCAGTGTCACGTCAGGTGTGCCGCCGTTTTTAAAAGATACAGGAACGGGCTGGGTGACAGCAGAATATGGCATGCTGCCGCGTTCAACACATACGCGTATGCAACGCGAAGCAGCGAAAGGCAAACAAGCAGGCCGCACGCAAGAAATTCAGCGTTTAATTGCAAGATCATTGCGCGCAGCTGTTGATTTAAAAGCAATAGGAGAAAATACGATTGTCGTCGATTGCGATGTGATTCAAGCAGATGGTGGTACGCGTACCGCTTCGATTACCGGTGGTTGTGTTGCTTTATATGATGCCATTGAATTTTTAAAACAAAAAAAACAGTTAATGATTAATCCTTTTATTCAATTTGTTGCTTCTATTTCTGTCGGTATTTATCAAGGCGAGCCCATTATTGATTTAGATTATGAAGAAGATTCGAGCGCAGAAACGGACATGAATGTGGTGATGACAGAACAGGGTGGATTCATTGAAGTGCAAGGAACAGCCGAGAAAAAGACTTTTGAGCAAGCGGAGTTGGATGACATGCTGACGTTTGCGAAGGCTGGAATTGCCCAGTTGGTGGGGCTGCAGAAGGAGGTGGTGGGGAAGTAATTTGATTAATTTTAGGCCAATTTTTAGGTCAGGCTCGATTTATTTGTGTTTTTTTTCTTTCGTATAGTGCTATTTAAGCGCAAATCTGATAATATATGGCGATATTAAAACAATATAGAGAGGGGTGTGAAAGAGATGTTGCCACGTTATTCTGAAGAAGAAATGCATGAAAAAATAGAGTCTTTATTAATATGCTGTTCCCGTTATAAAGTATTAGGTCAAAAAAAATATGGCTTGATATGTAATTTATTAACTGATTTTCGAGAGTTGTATTTGAGGGATCAGACTTATTCTACAAAAAATAAAATAAAACTTATCACAAAAATGGATGAATATTACGATAGATTGTTTAATTCAAATTCACGTGATGATTTCGTAGATAATGTAGGTTTTATGCTAAATTATCTATTATATCGTGAAGAGAAGATTAAACTTGATTTAGATAGCGTGACAGATGTGTATGAGTGTTATAAAAAGAACATAAGTAAATTTTCTCTTCCCCACAAATATTCTTCGACAGTTTGGTGTTTGCGAACTAATTTTTTGAATTTTTGTTCTAATAACTTGTTGGGTAATCCTATTAAAGATGGTGAGCGGTATTTAAACGAATATAATTGTCAAGGTGAGCAAGTCATAACAGAAAATGAAGCAGCATTGATAAGAAAATTTCTTGCTCGTATTAAAACAACAATAGCGATTGAGTATGGGAAAATATTTAAACTTCAGGAAGAATTACGGTATTTACGAGAAGCGGTTGAAGATGATCCTAGTTACGCACCTGTTTATTCTTGTATGGCACATATGTTCGTTGATTTAGGATATCAAGAAAAAGCAGAAAAATTGTTTGAGATTGCTAGAAATTTAAATAGTGCTCGATATAACAAGAGGCATCCATCTCCCGATGAGCTTGCGGCACGTCAGTATCAAGCTAAGATAGCTTATAATAAATTTAGGATATATTTTAGTGAATTGCAGGTAGAGATAAATTTAATTGAAAAATTTAGTCAATCAATTGAAGAGCAAGCGTATATTAAAAAACAAGAATTAGGACAAAAAGTTTCTACTGAAGCAGATATTATTCCGCCGCGAAAAGTGTTTTCATGGATTGATTCAATGGAAGAATTAAGTGATGCTGAATGTGATTCTGAATGTGATTCTGATCAAGAAATATTTAATGAGCAATTTCCCCTCTATGAAAAGCAAACGTTGGTACCACTTAAACAAATTCAATTTGAAGAATATAGTAAAAAATTGTTGGAGACTGTCAATGAATTAGATTCAGTCAATGATGATTTGAATGTTTGTATTGTTGAGGCGGAAAAATATGGACAAAAAGATTTTGCAAAAAGAGTTGAAAATAGACGTGAAGAATGGATGCAAGTGGCGGAAAAAAATGAAGAAAAAATTAAACTAAAAATAGAAGCGGAAAAAACAAAAAGAGAGGCAGAAGAAGCAAAAAGAAAAGCAGAAGAAAAAGCACGTAGAGCAGAAAGAGTAGCTGCTTCTAGATTGAATGCAAATTCATCTGTATTTTTTCCTGGCGCTGCCTCGCAACCGGTTGTTACAAGGTTCAGTGCAAGTTCAGCGGAATTTATTCCTTCATCATCAGGTTCAACTGTTTCGAGGGAATTAAATGCAAATAATACACCGGATGTTGTATCGCGTTTTGGT
>JABDCN010000031.1:0-7287 GCA_013288125.1 Gammaproteobacteria bacterium | reverse complement strand
CAAGTTCAGCGGAATTTATTCCTTCATCATCAGGTTCAACTGTTTCGAGGGAATTAAATGCAAATAATACACCGGATGTTGTATCGCGTTTTGGTGCTGGTGGTAAGTAATTTAAAAAAAAGAGGAGTGTAAAATATGTTTCGTTCATTAGAAGAAAATTTTTCTACAATAGATAACATTCTAGATATAGCATCTAGAGAAAATTGGAAGCATGTCACAGCACGTGACAGAGCAACTAGTGAATGTAATAAAATCAATTGCGCGCTACAAGTCGATTTGAAAAACAATAAATTTTCTATGGAAGATAAAATATTTGTTGCTAATCAATTAGAACAACGTTACGTAAGACTGCTCGAATTATTTCCTGATAACGAAATGATTTCTATATTTTATGGGTTTTTTCGTGAAACTAAGATTAAACTTGGCCTAGATACTAAAGACAAGGTGTATGAATTTTACCGGGAAAAATTAAGCCTGTTTGACAAAGAAAATAATCCCTCGTCGTCTGTTTGGATTTTACGGGTTAATTTTTTAACTTTTTGTTCCAATAATGATTGTGAGATTGATGAAAAAGATAAAAAAGAAAATATTATTCAGATAGGTGAGCGGTATTTAGAAGAACATGAAAGGTTAAATCAAAGACCAAAGCAATCAAAAAGATCAAAGTTATCAGATAGTGATCGCGCTCATCTTCTTAATACCATGGCTATTGAATATGCGAAAATTAACGAAGACGGAAAAGCATGTAAATATCTAAATGATGCAATGTTAGCAGATCCTAATTACGCTCCCATCTATTCTACTTTAGCGCACATCTATCAGAAAAAGGCAGGTCAATTAAACCAAAGGAGTATAAAAGGGAAAAATAAAGCATTTGGTTACAACAGTAAAGCAGAAGATTTATTTAAGTTAGCGAATGGATTAGAGTCTGGTCGATTTGCTAGGCGACATTCGTCTGATGAAGTTCGTAAGTATTTTAATGATGCTAAGGTAGGATTGATAGACATTCAAGATCACATAAAAAAACAAGAAATAAAATTGCAAGAGTTACGAGCGTATATTAAAAAGGAAGAAACGGGACAAGAAACAGAACAAGAACCAGAACAAGAAACAGAACAAGAAATTTCTACTGAACCTGGTATTACGCCGCAAAATTCATTTTCATTGAGTGTTGCACCAACTAAAAAAACGATATCATTCACACAAATTCTTTTAGAACAAGAAAGAGAAAAGCAAGTTAAAGAACAAAGAGAGGCAGCAGAGAGAAAGGATAGGGCAAAAAGAGCGGCTGCTTTTGGATTGAATGCAAATTCATCTGTATTTTTTCCTCCCACTGCTTCGCAACAGGCTGTTACAGTTACAAGGTTCAGTACAAGTTCAGCGGAATTTATTCCTTCATCATCAGGTTCAACTGTTTCGAGGGAATTAAATGCAAATAATACACCGGATGTTGTATCGCGTTTTGGTGCGGGTGGTAAGTGACCGACTATCGATTATAATTAAACAAACATAAAACGAGTTGAACATATGCTGTCATCAAACACTACAATAGAAAGTGAATATGAAGATTTTCTCAGTGGTTATCAACCTGATTTCACGCTGATGAGTGCTGAAATAGCTGAAAATTTTATTCAGCTATTAGAAAAAGATCCTACACTTCAAGATGTCGTTGATTTATTCAATAATGATTTGGATCAAATGGCTTATTGTGCTTTATATGCTTTTTCGCAAAAAAAATTATCACGCTCACAAATTGCCACGATTCTTGAATATCGCATGATAAAAAAAGATTTTGAAAAAGTTATTATTAAATCTCTTGAAGATACTAACTGCACTTTAGAGGTGAAATCTGAACTTAAAAAGTATTCCCGATTAGAACAAAGTTCTATTTCTTTTTATATGCCTATTTCAGTATTACATGATCCGAGATTAAAATTTTTTGTCAATAAATTAAAAGAATTTCAAATTATTGATATGAGTAAAATATCTTTATCAGAAATAAAATCTTATAAAATTTCCATGCTTGGCGTTACTGGCAGGAACATAAAGGTACAATTAAAATATGGAGAAAATGCTAAGCATTTATTTCACAGGCTGGGTCAATTTAATTTTGATGACATAGAGCGGTCCGTATTTAAATATGGTCGTTATGCTGCGACAGACTTTCCGGGTATTTCTTGCGGTGATTCTTTTCATTTAATAAAAGCGCATGCTATTTTTTTAACCTTGCATGATGAACTCCATAGAATACTTGCTTCAACTGTCCCTAATATTGTTTACGATGCGTTACTTTATGCAGTACAGGTTGTGAGAAATAAAACAGGCATTCATCGGTCAAAAGAAATTTGGACTAGCCTTGATATGGAAGTCAGCGTGTTTTATGAGATGAAAGATCAGGCATTAAATACTTCACAGCAATTTGCAATGGCATTGAATGCACAAACTTTTTCAGGAAGATATTTTGGCTTGTTTACGGCTTCTCCTTATATCGATACAACATGGCTATTAATCATCGATATGGTATTAAATTCATCAGAATGGGAAAAAAGAGGTATCAATTTTCGTCATTTATTAATGGATAATGAGAAGGTTCCGAATTACTCATCTATGTATCATTTTGTCCTGCAACATATCAATGAAATTGAAAATGAAATTTCACCAGCAAGGCAAATAGCGATAATGAAAGCGTTATGGTTTTGTATTCCTCGTCCAGATCCATCATTAAATATTGAATTTGTAAAAAAAATCGGATTTGTAGAAGTTAATAAACAAAAAGAACCAATACAAAAGGATCTTACAGAAGTAAGAAAGCGAGTTTATTTGCAAGTTCATGTAGAAGGTAAACCTTTAATTGAAAGCAAATTAGAATATCTCAAATTAAAAATGCTGTTCCAGAAGCATCAGTCCAATGGCCTATTTATACATTCGATTATAAAATTACTTAAAGAAAATGTGGCATTCGAAAAAATAATGTCTCATATTATATACGATACTAATCTAGATAAATTCAAAAAAATAAATTGTTTAACTGAAATGGCTCGCCAGGCACCCAATTACAAACAATATATAATTCAAAAAATATGTGCGCATAAGGACATAAGTATATATATACTTGACTGGAGCAATGTAAATTTAAAAGAATTAATTTTATTGTTTCATGAAAATAAAAAAGAAATTATTGAATTAATAGATTACAACATTGGCAAGGCACTTGCTGATACCGACAATAATAACGATTACTTTGAATGGTATAAAAAAATAGTATCGAATCCGGCTGGTTTCATTCACTTGCTTAAAATTCTCCCACATCGAAAAGATGAATTACTAAAATTTTTATTTGAACATAAGGATGAATTTGCTAGACTAGTAAAAGACTTGCCTTTCCCATTCGAATTAATACCTAGATTCCCTGATTACAAAAATAAAATTGTGGAAGGGAGCATAAATGCAATCGTCAATGGTGGTCTGAGCAGGATAAATATGGCGCTTTATGAAGGAACTGTTTGTTCTGAGCCTGATGAGTATCGTCGAGAAATTATCAACGCAATAAATAATAATGTTAATAAAATGATTTTTTCTGCAGATCATCAATGTTTTGAATGGTATAAAAATTTAATAACAACTACTTCAAGATTTATATATTTCAGTCAAGAGGTTCTGCCTATTCAAGAAAATAACTTGTTAAATTTTTTATTAAATAACAAAGAAGAATTTAACAGATTAATAAAGGACACAAAGGACTGTGATCGATTACAAAGAAATTTCTCAGCCGACAAAGCTAAAATCAAAGAAAATTATTTACTATATAGCAAGACTGAGTCAGTTGAGGTTTGCTTGGATCAGATACACAAATATCTCATGAAACGCACGAAAGAAAGATCAAAATTATTTTTTAGACTTCCAGAATCTGAACATGATTACAATAATAGATTAAAGAGTTGGGAAGGAGTTTTACAAGCAATTGATGATATCGCTAATGCTTCAGGCAATTCAGATAAAAGCTTGCGAGATTTCATACTGGAAATAGCGCAACAACATCATGCGACTCCCTATTTTATCCTTCTAATGAAGTTGGCAGATACATTAAAGGATAAATCCGCAGATGAAGTGAAAAAAATCTGTGTTGAAATTATTCCTAAACAATCTAATTTACGAATTATCAATATTGTACAGTCAGATCCTGACAAACCAATCTCTTACAGCCCAACTGGCTAGTCCTTATGCATTGAGTGACTTGATTCTCTATGTTGAGCAGGTTGTCATCCTGAGCGAAGCGAAGGATCACTAAAATATGCTTATAACGTTTGTTAGTGATCCTTCGCTTCGCTCAGGATGACAACGGCATGAACTACCGTCCGCCGCTATTATACTTATACGTCCGCCAATGCGGCTCGTACTTTTCCGACTCATTTCCCCACGTATGCCAATCTTCACGCGAACCGCGCGCAAATAATTCCAAATAAGGCCCTGGGCTGCATGATTCGATCAATTCATATTGCTCATCTGGTTTGCGCGAGTGCTCTCTTTTTCTCGATTTAATAATATTCACTTGTGTTCGACCGGGATCGAGTGTACGCATGGCGCCTTTCACGCCGAATAAAATTAATTCAGTCGTATTTCTAAAATAAAACCCCACACCACGCCCATCAGGGCCGCCATCTTTACGAATTTTATGCCAGACGATATTTGCCTTGTATTGAAACCCCCATGCCGCCATGACTTGCAAGCCTTCGGCTAATAGCGCATTTGGTACCCATAAATAAAGATGCGCGCTTTTTGAGGCGACTTGTTGAACAGGAATTTCCATGATATCGCTCAAAGACAGCGTGGGATAACGCGACAATCTTTTATGCTCAGGCGCCATTTTGCCCGTGCGGTTTTGAAATTGCCACGGCGGATCGGCTAGAATCGTTTTACACTTCAATCCATGACAGTGTTTCGCAAAATCTTGCGCTGCGTTCATACTTTTCCGTTCGCCCTTCTTCTTCATTAGCAACTCTCATCATACAATTCAGGTTGAATACCGAAAACAAGTAAAGGACATCCAGCACCGCTGCCGCCTTCAATCCTCGGAATTAATTTTGACATGTGTGTGGTCGAAGCGCCATATGACAGGCCTCGTCCCAACTGATTAAAGATGCCTTGCAACTCATCGCAACGCGTGATAATGATGCCGACGCTGATCGCGCGTAAATCAAAAAGTAAGCGAAAATTGTTTAAATCTCTATCAAAAAACGGGTCTTTATTGTTCCATTCAATTTCTAAAGCAATGCGATTTTTGTAACAATCGATTTTATGTGTAGGTGAGGTCATTTCTTTATCATCGACATGTAAAGCAGTATTGAATTGTTTTTCTTGCCATCCGCGCGCATATAAAAAGGAATCGATCCATTCAGATACTTTTGATTTTCTGCCGCCTGATGCCATGATCCAACTTTTACATAATTTGAAGGCGGATAATAAATCAATTAAATCTGTCCATTCAGCGGGAAAGTCGCATTTTAAAATGGCGCAGGCGTGCTTCCATTCGCGCACAGCATATTTTTGCAAGATACTTTGGGGTAGAAAATTGATGCCCATAATGTCGTAAATCCTCTGTGATCATTCTGGCATAGGTTGTTAAGGGCTACAATTAGGATTTGGTGCGGCTGCGTTACAATACCCATCATGATTAATAGATCTTCGTGATCGGCGTAGATATCTCTAAAAAGAGGTTCAGCTAATAACGCAACGAGGTTAGGCGAAAGAGGAAAGTGATATCCAACTAATCTTGATTGAATTTCACGCGCAAGACAAAGACAATTTCCAAGATCAACCCGCAAATTATGTCTAAACAAACTGGGTGAATCGGATAGCGTTGTCATAGATGATAATCTTATTTCACAGGATTTAATAAGGTCAGCCAATTCATTATTTAATTTTGATAGTTCTTCAACAATTTCTATATCAAAATCAGATTTTTGTACTAACTGGCAATTTGGTTCTGTCAGTAAATTATAATCTTCTAACTGAGAAAAACAGTCATTGATTTCATCACGTCGTTTTGGATTTTCACAAAAACTATTAAAAATAATTTTGTTTAATGCATGAAGAACGGCATATTGATGTAAACATTTGAGAATAGCTATGGTTTCTTTTGGATCCATATGAAAAAGCATATTTAAATGATTATCATCAAAAAATTCAAGATAGGCGACTTCTTGCATGATCCTAAAAAATATTTCTTTTAAACGAACAGGGTTGTCGATTTTATTGTGGTGGTCTTCTAAAAATTTATCAAACGTTGTCAACCAGGTAAGAATATTATCTTGAATGACAGTAAACACAAATAACGCATTTTTATCTGTTAATAAAGATAATTCTTTTAATAGGATGAAACATTCTATTAATTGATCTGCCTCTTTAAATTTATTTAAAACTAAATGCTGAGTGAAGGTAGTTGAAATACCTTCAGCTTCCATGCGTTTAAAATGTTTCTCTATGTTTGAACGAAATGCTTCATCATTCGTCCCTGTTACTTCTCGCACCATAGCCTGTATTGCGTTGGCATTACGTATTTTATAAAGATCAGAAAACTCCGGCGTTTTTGAAAGACGATCTAAAATTTTTTCTTGTATGGGTGTAATATAATAATCATGTCCGAAAATAGGATCAGAAACGAGATAGGCATCTTTCTCGTTAGTAAGAGAAAGTGATAAAGGTGTTTTTGCATTGTAATTGAGATACTGTTTTATAACGGGATCCTTGACATCAATGTCAATTTTATCTTTTGCATAATTACGATCTAATGTAGTTTGATAGACAGCATCAACAAAAGTGATGTTTTGTGAAATATTATTATTAGGGAGAGTCGTATCCATGTAGTTCGCAGTGAGTAAGTGATTCACTTGATTAGGAATAAGATAAGTATTATTGAGAGGAATATCCAGCATTTTGCGCAATAATTCACGCGCATGATTAAACCAATATTCTAAACAAATATCGATAGCTTGAATATATTGAGCGCCGCCTTTTGTTTTGACGATGAAAACATTTTGGCTGTTAATGACGGTCCCATGTTGATCTGCAATACAAGAAGAAACTGTTGTGTCATAAATATTTTTTATTATCGGTTCTTGCTGAGAAAAATTTTCCAGATTGTTATATTTGAGATCTTTGGAATGAGGTTTTGTTTTAACGCATGGCGTAATAACAGGTTCTTTTCCGCCTTGTACGTATAACGTTACATTTAATAATTTTTTTCTGATAACGACTTTTTTATTTTCATCGAGTGAAATCGTAGAAGAA
>JABDCN010000030.1 GCA_013288125.1 Gammaproteobacteria bacterium | reverse complement strand
ATTTTACTAACTCATATGAAGAATTGGAGATTCAATTAAACAAAAAAGAAAAGGAAATGGTTGATATCATTCAAGAAGGCTTAACTATTTTTAGATTTATATTGGGTAAGGCAAATACTTATGCCTGTTATGATACTAAAAGAATCTATGAGATGGCAGTTATTATTTATGAAAAATTGGGGCAAGATCATTTTATTAGATTATATAAAGGATTAGGCAAAAACCAATCGCATTTATTTTTCCCACCTATTCGCTTGAAACCTATTCTTAAGATGTTTCCTGCCTCTGATAGGGCGGCCGTCTTAACTTCCCATATGAATGATATTAATGATTCGGATATTCTGATGAGTTCTTGCTTGTTAATTCATTCAGAAGAAGAACGATTATTCTCGGTTAGTGTTATTATAGGGAAACCTGGTTTTACGATTAAAAATGTAAATAATATAAGAGAGTTATTATTAAGTTTCTCTGAAGATAATAGATATACTCTATATGATATGTTAGGAAAATTTTTGGATAAAAAAGAATTTTATCGATTGCAGTATCAATTATTTTTTATATTAAATTCTACGCATGTCCTCAGTATGGTGATGCATAAAACATTTATTAAAGAGCATTTAAAAAAAATTATTAAAACAAATAAAGAATTATTAGATTTGGCGAATTATATGCGATCTCAGGATGAGATAAATCTATTATTGAAACAATATTATTCTTTGAGATCTGATAAATCTTGTCAATATGAAAAAATTGCGATCTTAATTTTTAAAAATTTTCTTCATGAAATGGATAGGTATCAATCAAGCAGATTTGCATTTGTGAATACAGATCATATTGTTTTAGTGCAACGAGTGAAGCAATTAGTCAAGCAAAAACCTGAGGAAATTAATTTGCATGATTTTCTAAATCCAGCTAATTGGTATATTGATCAAGGTGAAGGCGCTGGTGTAGAGCAAAAATATTATAAAAAATTAATGCAATCACTCGAAGTGTTCATGTTGTATTTTAAATCTGATCCGAAATTTCCTTATAAAGAAGCAATTAAATCGGTGATGAATGTGGAGCTGCCGAAGATGCGAGTTGGTTTGCATTGATGGCATTTAACCTGCTGATTTTCTGGTGCTTTTCAGAAGGCGATAGCAATTCCCTCGATTTGAACTACAATAAAAGTATCAATAATAAAAACGAGGGAAAAGATCATGTCTGTCTATCAATCTGAAATTTTACAAGAAAAACATCGCAAACAAGCAATTAAAATTATCACACAAGCCTTCTGCGATTATGAACCCATGACGCAATATCTGAAGATTACGTATGATGATTTTATTCCATTTGCTGCATTAATGGTGGATAAAGCAATTCAAGACAAAATGAGTATTGCGGTGATGGAAAAAAATAAAATGGTTGCTTGTTCCATTGTTGAAGATATTGCAGATCCCCTCGATATTAATATTGAAATTGATCCTCGTTTTAAAATTATTTTCTCTTTATTGGAACATCTTGGAGAAGATTTTTTTCGCGAGAAAAATTTTAAGAAAGGTCATTTAGCGCATCTTTTTATTACTGCTGTTGATAAAAAATATTTTGGTCATGGTTTGTCACGAAAAGTTAATTTAGATTCGATTCACCATGCAAGAAAATTAGGTTATGATTTTATGTGTTGTGAATTCACGCATTATCTTAACGAGAAAGGAACAGTGAAGCATTTAGAGCATGGCGGCATCCATTTTAAATCTTGTCTTTATAAAAATTATATTTACGATGGAAAAAAACCATTTAAAAATTTAGATAATCACGCTAGTTCTTATGTTTGGCGATTACATCCGGAAGCGGAATTGCGTTATCATCTTAAGTAGTGCGTCTTGCAGCATTAAGTCATCTTTAACTTAAATATCCTTCCAATTATGAAAATTAATGAAATTAATAAGACTCAATCTCAACAAGCGTGCCGATTTTTACAAAATGATAACGTAACCATTCTGCATCTGAAACACGCATGCGCACACAACCATGGCTAATATTTTTAGTTGCAGATAATTCGTAAGAGCCATGTAATGCTTGGTATTTTGTAAAATACATGCAGTAGGGCATAGGTGCTCCGCCTTTAGGAATAGGAAACGAAGGAGAAACACAATTTTTATTGCCTAGAGAAATGATTCTATAGCTACCAGTATCAGTGTGACAGGCTTGTTTCATATCAGGACACCAATCTGCGCCGGCCGAAGCAAGACCAGATCGAATTAAATTTCCATTGGGATCATAGGCGCCCCACCTGTGCTCGACAGGATCAACTATCACCATTTTTTCGCCCGGTGGATCTACTTTTAAAGGTAAAGATAATGCTATTGATGGGAGAAAAAATAAAATAAATAAAGAAGTTAAAAAGCATTGATTTAGCTGCATGCCCACCCCTCTTTTTAATTGTTATATGATTATTATACCTATTTGTTAGGTGGGAAAGATTAAGCAATGGGGTCAGGCTTGCATAATTGCACTTTACCTAGAATTCCCGGACAATTTGATAAAGTCGCGAAATTAATCCGCAATTTTTGTATGGGAATAAACTAGTATTTTATAGCAAATAAAAGTACAATATCTGAAAATATGAGAAAAAATTATAATGACGCCTATCTTAAAAACAATATTGTTATTAATTTGTTCAAATGCATTTATGACTTTTGCGTGGTATGGTCATCTGAAAAATTTTGAAAATAAAGCGCTATGGATTGCAATTATTGCAAGCTGGAGTATTGCATTATTCGAATATATTTTTCAGGTTCCCGCTAATCGCATTGGTTTTGCAAGTGGTCAGCTTTCATTGGCGCAGCTCAAGATTATACAAGAAGTGATTACGTTATCGATCTTTGTTCCTTTTGCTCTTTTATACATGAGACAACCTATCACTTGGAATTTTCTTTGGGCAGGGCTCTGCTTGGCAGGCGCTGTTTATTTTATTTTCCGTTGATTCCACTCTGGCCAGACTCGGAATCGAACCGAGGACACAAGGATTTTCAGTCCTCAAGAGTTAGTGTTTATCGGTGTTGATTATCATCCCTGTAACGTATTAAAAATTATATAAAACAATACCTTGTAATTATTGCATATTTGTCTCTGTTGATTTATATTCCGCAATATACTTCGAAATCGGTTACAAACCAGTTACAAATTAGAGATTAAAAATGGCAAAGCTTAAATTAACTGCGGGTAGGATAGAAAAATTCCAATGTGAAAAGGGGAAGAGTCAATCATTCCTTTGGTGCGTGGAAGTTTCAGGTTTGGGAGTTCGTGCAACTGCCGGTTCCAATGATAAGCGATATATTTTTCAGGCGAAGGTAAAAGGTCAAACAATGCGTCTGACAATCGGCAAGGTCAATGCATGGAGCATCCCTGAGGCTCAGATGGAAGCGCGTAGATTACGAATTCTGATAGACCAAGGAAATGACCCGCGACAGGTAAAAGCTGAAGATAAAGCAGCAAAGGAGGCGAAGGCTGTTGCGCAAGTGATGCTTGAAATGCGTGAATCTGTGACCGTAATCACGGCATGGGGTGAATATGTTGCTGAACGCAAGCCATACTGGTCGAGATTACATCATCACGACCATGTTCGTGCTATGCACCTTGGTGGCGAGAAACGAACTAGAAGTAATAAACAATTTACTGAGCCAGGAATACTGGCATCATTCTCTACTGTTAGGCTTGTTGACCTTACTTCTGAGCTAGTGGAAGAATGGTCTAAACGTGAAGCTATCAAAAGACCTACACGCGCACGTTTAGCATTGCGTTTATTAAAAGCATTTTTATTTTGGTGTTCTCGTCATCCAACTTACAAAACGATTATCAAAGAAAATGTTGCTCAAAGTAAAAGAGCGCGTGAATTTCTCGGTAAATCTAAGCCTAAAAATGATGTATTGCAGCGTGAACAATTACTAGCATGGTTTGCTGCAGTAAGGCAACTTAGTAATCCAATCATTAGTGCATATTTACAAGCATTATTGCTTACCGGTGCCCGCCGAGAAGAATTAGCATCTTTGCGCTGGAATTCTGATGTGGATTTCAAATGGAATAGCTTGACGATTCGTGACAAGGTCGAAGGGCAGCGCGTTATCCCGTTAACTCCATATGTTGCTAGTTTACTCTCAGCATTGCCTCGTAGAAATGAATGGGTATTTTCAAGTTTAACTGCTTCTTCTGGTCGGTTAGCTGACCCGCGAATTGCTCACAATAGAGCATGTAAAATTGCAGGAATTGAGTTGATAAGTCTGCATGGGTTAAGAAGAACTTTTGCTAGTTTATGCGAATGGACGGAAACACCAGCAGGAATCGCAGCGCAAATACAGGGGCACAAACCTCAAGGTGTACGCGAAAGAAACTATATAAGACGACCGTTAGATTTATTGCGTATGTGGCACACCAAATTTGAAGAATGGATATTGCATGAAGCTGAAATTGAATTTGCGCCAGAAAAAGTGAACTTGCGGTTAGTAGGATAACTCACAATATTTAGTTAAAAAATTAAGGAAAATGCAATGAATGCTAATTCTATAGTTTTTTTAATTGGGGTAATTGGTTCATTCTCGATGATGATAATGCTGAAAAGTAAAATCCCATTAAATGAATCATCGCTTGCACCATTAAGTAGAAGGGAAAAGGTTTTTGTTTGGTTGTTCTGTTTGATAATGCCCGTGATAGCAGGGGCTATTTTTTATTATGGCTGGAAGAAAAGATTACCAATAAAAGCAAAACAAGCGAATTATATTTCCATGTTGGCATTCGTGTTAATTCTTATCTTAATTATTTGTATTAAATATGCCGGCCAACATTGATAATTGGTATTGTGCATCTTTTTTTAATTAAAATATCAAACTAATTCGACGGAACAAAAAGCGGATACTCTTCAGCCGCCTGTTTGGTGTCATGTTTATTGGAGAGTGTATGAAGAGGACGCGAGAATGGAAAGCAAATTAATAAATTTATGTTCTAAATATCCGCAAGAAGAAATTCAAAAACAAATTGATAAAGTCGTTTCCAATAAAATTAGTTATGATTTTTATGTAATAAATTCAGAAAAAGAATTTTATTGTTTATCTTTAGAAGAGCTCAAAAGAACTAAAAATATGCTTCTTTTGAATGAAATTATAAAAAGACAAAATGAATCATTGAAAGAAATTTGCAGTATTAAAGAAAAACATTTTGAGCGAAATTTAGAAAGTTTTTCACTAAATGGTGAGGAAAGAAAAATAAGTTACATAGATTTATTTGGGAGAGATTTTCAAGATTCTATTGATAATTTGTTGTGGCTTGAAGAGGCTTTTGCAAAGGGTCATATAGATGATTTAGATGCAGCTTGTTGTTTGACAGGTTATAGTCAAGATGATGCGCAAATTAATAAAAAGTTTCAATATCATCCGCATCCGTCTTATATTCTAACTCCTGTAGTTAGCAAGATGTACGAAATTATTATAACTTGGCGAAATTCAAGTGGAAAAAAGCCGCTTCTTTGGTACATTTGGCAGGCGGTAGTCAGCGGTGCTCCTGATGTAAGATATGATTTACTTTTGCAAAGATGTAAAAAAAATAAGTACCGTCAAAAAGAGTGTGTTGATAAATATCCAGAACTTGCTGAAAAGCTAGATTTAACAATTATGGAATCGGGAATCGAAGAAAAGTGTAAAAATAAAAGTGAGGAACCATTTTTGCTCAATGAATCTAAAGAAGAATTATTAAAAACTAAGCTTGAAAAAAAAGAAAAAGTAATTCAATTAAAGGATGAAATTTTTCATTCAAGACGTAAAACGATAAGACGAAGGAAGCTTGAGGATTTCGTGAAGCATTTGGTTGATAATGGTATTTATGATACTTTTTCGAAGTTTAGTCATGCTATTGTTAATGATTTTCTGTGTATAGAAAAAGAACTAGAAGACCATGAAACTTATAATGAACATGCAGAAATCAAGCGTGTTTATGGTGTTTTGCAGGATAAAAGGGAAAAAAATTCAAAAAAAAGAAAATATAAAGTCCACTTTAGCTTCATTACTTCCTCTGGCTGCTTAAGACCACAACAACCTTTATCATTGTCCTCATTTAAAGATATTTTTGATACTGTTCGCAACAGTTTAAACAAATATGAAGAGTCTAAGAGTAATTAAGGAGTATTTTGCCGTCTTTTGCCGTATTTAGGGGGTTTCTTACCGTCTTTTACCGTACTTAAAAACCTGAAAAATACCCATAATTTTATTATTAAAAATAGACCTGACATCTTGGAATCATCATAAACAAAGATGAGGGTTTCAAGATGAGAAACTATTTAAATCAATTCACTCCGATAGAAAATGAAATTCGTACACACGTATCTACAGCAGTTGCAGCATTTTATCTAAATCGTCAACCACAAACACTTCGTGCTTGGGCCTCTTCTGAAAATGGGCCAATTCGTCCTGTTCGAGTTCAAGGGCGCCTTGCTTGGTCTATTGCATCAATACGTGCATTGCTACAGGGAGGTGTAAAATGAACGATGCTAATAAAAAGTATAAGACCCGGGCTAGCTACCACGCAGTGTCTAAGCCAAAGCAAATGTCATTTTTACCTGAACCGGATTTTAATCCAAAATTGCCGGCAAAAAATACACTTGCTTCACGTGCTCTTCAAATGATGTTGAATGGCAGAAAAATTTCACATCCAGATTTTGAAGATTCCACTTCCTCATGGAGATTGGCTGCACACATTTTCAATTTAAATAAATTAGGTTGGAAAGTACAGACACTTGAGGTCAAGCACTGCGTTACAAAAAAACCTAAAAACCGCCGGATTTGCCGATATTTCCTATCATCAGATGTTATTAAGAAAATAAAAAAAATTAATGGCGGAGGTGCGGCATGTGTAACAAACTGAAAGGCCGCGCTTACGAGGCACGGCCAGTAATACAATTCTATTTCAGTAAAGATTTTATCGATATTCAGAGACGCAATCAAATAATAAGTTTAATGCAATGGTTGCAAGATGAATGTCATCGTTCTGACGCAAATAGTAAAGAAATAATTCGTGAACTTTTTAAAAGAACAAATGAAATGCGACGGGGGCGGCTATGATAAATACCGAAGAAGCACTCTCAGCATTAAATTATATTAACCCTTCTTGCGATAGAGAAACATGGATAAAAGTTGGCATGGCTGCAAAAGCTGCCGGATTAAAGGTGGATAATTTTATTAATTGGAGTAAAGACGCTAGTAATTTTGTTAGTGAAAAAGATTGTAGAGATAGATGGAAATCATTTCATGATGGAGCGATAACAGAAAGAACGCTTTTCGCTCTTGCTCATAAAAATGGGTGGAAGAAAAATAGCAATATGCCGTCCTTCAGTAAGCATAATAATTACCAAAAAGGAAAAACATTCAAACTCAAAGAAATAGTTGTGAATTTATATGCGCTTGAAATTTGGAAGCGATGTGAACCTGCTACTTTTTCACATATATATATTTCGCAAAAACAGGGGAATCCTGATGGCTTGAAAGTTTATCCAGAAAATGCGCCTAACTTAATTATCAATAGCCAAAATGTAGCTGGCTTTCTTGTAGTGCCATGTTTCAGTGGCGACAAGATTCAAACTCTACAATTTATTCCTCCTAACGAAGGTATAAAATTAAATTTACCTCGCGCATCTTTCAATGATGGTTTTTTTACTGTTGGTGAAGTAAATAAAAAGACACAGCTCATTTATATTTGCGAAGGCATAGGCCAAGCATGGGCTATCAATAATACAACCCATGCTGTCGCTATAGTTTGTTTTGGTGCTGGTCGTATGATGCAAGTTTCTAAAGTTATCCGAGATAAATATCCCACAGCAAAAGTAATTATAGTTTCTGACCGTGGAAAAGAAGAGCAAGCCAAAACAATTGCGGAGACTATTAATGGGCAGTGGTTTGATTTGCCGCAAGATAAACTTGAAAACTATGATGTGAATGATTATATGCGAGACCATGGGCATGAGGCTTTAGCACATTTGTTAGCTAACACTAATCTTCCTGAACTTCGTTATAAGTTGTTATCTATCGATGAAGTTTATAATTCACCCCCAATGGACTGGATTATAAAAGGGATAATCCCCAAAGTAGGGCTTACAGCACTCTACGGGGCTAGCAGCTCCGGCAAAAGTTTTCTTCTTCTTGATTTAGCTTTAACAGTCGTCACAGGTGAAGCTTTTTGGTTTGGTCGTCGCGTTAATGCGGTACCTATAACATATGTTTGTTTAGAAGGTGAATCAGGCCTTGGTAAGCGTCTAAAAGCATGGTTTACATATACCAATAAGGCATTGCCAAAGTCGATACGATTCATAACACAGCCTTTCAATTTATTAACTGAGGATGTAAACGAATTGGTTAAAGCTATAGTTAAGGCAGGTCATACTGGCGGCATGATAATTATCGATACTCTTAATCGTGCTGCCCCTGGTGCAGATGAAAATTCACCTGTTGATATGGGTAAAATCATTTCTTCTTCTAGTAATTTACAAAGATTAACTGGTGGTATGGTTCTATTAGCTCATCATACGGGGAAGGATGAAACTAAAAAATTAAGGGGGCATTCTAGCTTGCCTGCTGCACTAGACGGTGCAATCGAGGTTACCAGGACTGGAACTAGCCGACAATGGGCCGTAGCCAAATCAAAGGACGATAAAGATGGAGATAGCTACCCATTTAAACTCGACGTTGTACACCTTGGCATTGACAAGGATGACGATGCGATTACGTCTTGCGTAGTTGCCCCATGTGATAGCAACAACCCGACAACAGGTGGCTTTAAAGTGCCTCAATCAGGTAATCAAAAGATAATATGGGATGCTCTCGGTAACTTGCTCAAACAGTCCAAATACTGTGGGAAAGGAGTCGCGCCAGTGATGAAAGCATGTATTGAATATGAATTCGCACTCGAAAACACAATGAGTGTACTTCCATGCGAGAAAAAGCGTCAAAGAGAGCGAGCTAAGGCCGCTATAACGGCGTTAGTTTCAAATGGCTTTTTAAAAAGTGCAGACGGTTGGTTATGGACTCCTTAGGATAAATCCCTTCCCGTAGTTCCCACCCCTTATAGGGGTGGTGGGAACTGCGGGAAATCCCGGCTTCCCGCCTTATCCCGTTTCGGGATTCGCGGGAATTTTCATTAAGTAGGTTGAATGTAAGGAAACTACAATGGTTAATACAATGCCTGATAAAAATAAAATAAAGCACATCGACAAGATTAAAAAAGAACGTAATAGCTTTAGAAAACGAATCGTAAGACTGAACGCTCTTGCATGCAGCAATGTCGATAGCTATGAGTTTGACCTTGATATCGCAGAATTGAACGCTAAAAATGGGATATCTGCATTAGGTGCAAAAAATAGCCTTCAGGAAATGTTAGCCGCTCAAATGCTATCTATTCATCGATATCAACAGTTAGCAATCGCAATGGCAAATGGTCCAAACCCAATAGAAATCAAACAATACTTTACCAATGCCGCCATAAAGCTAGCTAACACTTTTGTGCAACAAGCCAATCTTTTAAATAAACTGCAAGGTAATGGGGAACAAAAAATTATTGTTGAGCACGTTGATGTTCATAACGGTTGACAAGCCATCGTTGGAAATGTTAAGTAAGGAGGACTGATTAAAAAAATGAAAACGACCTCATACAAAGCATAAAAATCAGTATAATTATGTACAAATATTAAGGATGCACATTATGCCGATTTTTAATGATTATTGTGAAGTTGTGTTTTGGGATTTTGAACGTAAAAAAAATACTGTTTATAATTTTGAAATAATAGAATTTCTCATTGAAGATGCTATTAAAAGTAAATATCAAAGTTATTACTACAAGCCAATAATTATTTTACTAATGGCTATAATTGAATGCATTCTTTACGACTTCCTTTGGAGGGTAAAACAAGCAACAATTGAAGGTGTTAGTGTAACTAACAATCAAAAAAGAGAAATTGAATCAACAGATATACCTAACGCATTACAAAATTATTTAGACATATGCCTAAAGCGTAAATTACTAGGGAGCGAATCATCAGATATATATTCACGTATTCAAAAAAATATTGAATACAGAAATAGAATCCATATTCAAAATCGCAAAAAATATTTGCCAGAGAAAGAATGTAAGCTCTGGACAAAACATAAGGTTTTGACAACTGGAAATTTACTTCGTGATATCGTTATTTATTTATGTAAAAAGTATCCTAGACCTATTAAATTTCATAGCAACCCAGATTTAAAATTTTTCCCCACGCCGTGGTATAATCTTCCATGAGTTACGCATATCATTTATCACTAAGGTGTGGCGCGAGAACTAAACACAATAATGGAAATCCTTGCCGCTCTCCCGCTGTTCGTGGCAAGCAACGGTGCCGCATGCATGGTGGTGCTAAAGGTAGCGGTGGACAGCCTGAAAATAAGAACGCACTCAAGCATGGCTTAACCACGACAATAATAAAAAATTTTCGAAAATCTGTCAGAGAAATTATTAAGGAATGCCAAAGACCAGCATCCAATCTTAGTTAAAGCAGCAATAGCGTAGAATATTATCGAATGAATAAATTATGCCGGCTAAGAGAAGTTAATAATCTTCATCATCTTCATCGAGTAATTTCATTTTTTCTAATTGCTTAGAATATATACTTGCAACAAACACAAATATACCTAAAACAAGCCATTCCAAGCCTGAAATTGTTCCAAAATCTCTAATAATAAAATAAAGAAACGATATAGAAAATATTAAATAATATAACGAACCTATAAAGGAATTGAAATCAGATGGTTTTTCAGGATTCTTCCGCTTTTTAGTACGTTGTAAAACTAAATTGTATATTGCTTCATCCTTAGTTTTACCCCAACCTTGATGATGCATGTCTTTATCTTCAAACATTTCATCATCAGAATCATACTCGTAACGAGCCACAAAATACTCAGATCTCCCTGGGATGTCATCATCAAAAGCTGATTCAGCTATTACTTTTTTCATAATTAATATCCAGCGTCGTGCATACGCTCTTCAAGAGTAATTTCGCCTCCTAATCGCTCCAAGATGCTCGATAAAGTGTTATCGATTTCATCGAGTTTTTCATTTAAAGCTTCAATAGCAAAAACAACCCTATAACTTGCATCATAAATTGAACCTTGAATGCAATTAAATGCATAAAATATAAAAAATGAAATTACACCGGAGGTAGTTAATATTGCAGTAGTTAACATCATGATAATTTATTCTCGTAAATGTAGGATATTTGTTTAAAATAAAATCAAATAATATACTTCAGTAATACTTTACATCATTTTACTTAAAATAGCATCTCTCAGGCGTGGTTCATTAAGGTGTGATGAGTTGTACTTTTTAGATGGAAAAAAAGCATCCCAATCTCATCAAGATAGGCAAAAGAATTCGCTCTATACGCGAAAAAAAGGGCTATTCTCAAGAAGAGTTTGCTGCGGCAGCACAACTAGGAAGAAGTTATGCTGGTCGGGTGGAAAGAGGCGAGCAAAACATATCTATGCAGAGTCTAATACAAATTGCACTTACCTTGGAAGTCGAAATTGGTGAGTTATTTCCACCACTAAAAGAGCTTAAAATTCCTTATAGAAAGAGATTGGGTTAGTTTTTCTTTATCAATTTTCTCGATTACCTTGTAGAATTTGATATAGTACTTGCCGAATTTAACAGAGAAAAAGTCTATGCCAAAAAAAGCAGCATTTAAAATCGCGTATGATGGCGAAGCACTGCGAGACCATTCTATGGATGTGAGAGATTTAGCTCCCGCACTTCTTTCTCTGGGCAAATTATTTGATGCCGCAAATTTAGTTTTAAATGGTGACAAGGTTACTATTAATCTTCAGGTGAAAGCTCATTCGTCTGGGTCATTTGAAGTGGCTTTAGAGCTATTTCAAACATTTGGTACGCAAGTTTCTCATTTTCTTTCGGGTGACCTTGTAACCTCTGTGCTAAATCTCAAAGATTTGGTTATTGGTAGCGGCGTTGGTATTTTTTATTTAATAAAAAAATTAAAAGGAAAAAAACCGGATAGAATAGAGCATCTAAATGACGGCATGGTTTTGCTGGAACTGAATAGTGAGACTATGGTGGTACCTGTAAATTTGCTTAGATTGTATCAGGATGTAGCTGTAAGAACTGCTTCAGAAGAAGTTCTAAGACCGCTTTATCATAATAAAATTGATAGGTTTATTATTAAGGACAACGATGAGGTAACAGAAGAAATCACAAAAGCAGATGTTGATTATTTTACGCTGCCTGAAATTCGAGATGAAATTATTAATGAAAGCACTCATGAAGCAGCTTACTCCATCTTTGCTTTAGCGTTTAAGGATGATAACAAATGGCGGTTGCATGATGGAAATTCAACTATTAGCGTTCAGATGAAGGATGATGTTTTTAGAAGAAAAGTAGAGGAAAATCTTATCTCTTTTTCGAAAGGTGATATTTTGAGATGTCGCGTTAAAGCAACACAGTGGCGGTCGGATAACGGACTAAAAACTGAATATGAAGTACTTGAGGTTGTTGAGCACATACCAGCAGCAAAGCAAATGCTCTTATTTAAAGACGATGATAGTTTTCACAGACAATAAAAATTTTTTTGCCCTGTAAAAAATAGTTATGCTTTCATGTTATGTTGGTGGTTGAATTAATATCGATAGTTGGATTTATTTTACATGAATAAGAATTGTTTCTTGTGGCATAATTTTTTTAGTAAGCGCTCTTAATAAGACTAATGTTTTTGGAGATATGCAGTAGTGTGAAGAGTGTTTCAAGCGTATAAAATTGTGTATAGGTTATTTAATATCTCTATGAAGAGTGGTTATCGTTTAGCATAAGCAAAAAATCAAAAAGATGTTGTTTCATTTTTACTTCATCATATGCATTAACCCAATCGCGATGTGCTCCAATCCAAGTATAGTATTCTAATATTGCATTTTTAAATTCTTCTTTTTTATTAAATCCATCATCAAACCAAGCATAATATTCATATTTGGGGCCACTTACTGAAAGAGGTACATTGGAGAAAAGGGAGTTATGTATTGTTGCAGAAAAAGGTGGGCGACCTTTCTCTGCTTCTGTAGCATCGACTAAAGCTTTACCAAATACCAAAGATTGTCTTAATGCATTAGTTAATGGTAATTGTTGTTGGTCTAAAGAAATATCAGAGCCATGATTTATTTCACCATGTACTATGCCTGCTCGTATCATATATCGATATTCTATTTTTCGTGTATTTATTACATCTAATGCGATTTCTTGAAATATTTCTTTCACGACTTCTAATAAGGGAGTTCTTTCGTTATGAGTTAAAAATAAACCATCAGCGGCAGGATAATATCTAAGGCCATTTTTTGATTTTGTTGCTGCTTCTGCGCATGCGTGGAGTTTCAATATATATAGCATTGGAGACTTGTTGGTTTTTTCATAAAAACTTTTCGTGCCCATGATGTCTATCCACGCTACATATTGTTTTATTGGGTTAGGGAGGCTATCTAAGTTAATGTAGGGAGGAGTCATTCTACTATCCTTATGCATAAGCAGACATAAATTTATATTGTAAAACAATTTTGCTGCTAATCTAGGCTAAGTTTTTAGTGGTTAGTTGTATGATATGTTACGAAGTTTCCGCTGCATTGATAAAATGCGGTTACAAACTGGTTACATTTCTAAAAGCAGATTTGATGTGATTTTCTAACCAGTTGATTCCACTCTGGCCAGACTCGGAATCGAACCGAGGACACAAGGATTTTCAGTCCTTTGCTCTACCGACTGAGCTATCTGGCCGTCCTGAAATAAGATGCCTATTAAACCCAGTGTCGGAAGATGAGTCAAGGAAAAACTCATGAAAAGACTATCAAAAAATTAACGTGATGATCAATTTTTTTAAGGGGTTTTGTTTTTTTATGTGTTTTTATTTACAAAAATTGGTTTTTGTGGCATAATAGTGAACAAATAATAATGTTAATTAAATATCAATGACATAACGAGGATATTATGCAACGTAATAATGATAAGACAATTCCACCAGATGCATCAATAGAAGATTACTATAACGACATGTCAGAGTATTTGGGCGATTTTGGATCTGATATAACGAGTTTCTTCCCCATAGTAGAACCAGTGCAACCAGTGCAACCAGTGCAACCAGCGCAACCAGTGCAACCAGCGCAACCAGCGCAACCTTTACAGGTAACTCAACCTATTGCGTCACAAATCACTGCTGATCGAGAAGTTTTGCGAATATACCGCTATCTAAACCTGAATTCAGTTTGGTTGTTACAACAACTACAACAGAAAGAAGCTGAAGAAAAGGCGAGACGACAAGCATACGAAAATCAACAACGGCTGCAGCTACAGCAACAACAGCTACAGCAACAACAGCTACAGCAACAACAGCTACAGCAACAACAGCTACAGCAACAACAGCTACAGCAACAACAGCTACAGCAACAACAGTTACAGCAACAACAGCTACAGCAACAACAGCAACAACGGCTACAGCAACAACGGCTACAGCAACAACAGCTACAGCAACAACAGTTACAGCAACAACAGCTACAACAACAACAGCTACAGCAACAACAGTTACAGCAACAACAGCTACAGCAACAACAGCTACAGCAACAACAGCTACAGCAACAACGGCTACAGCAACAACAACAGCAACAGTTACAGCCGCATCTACAACAACAGCAACAGTTACAACCGCATCTACAACAACAGCAACAGTTACAACCGCATCTACAACAACAGCAACAGTTACAGCCGCATCTACAACAACAGCAACGAAATCCACAAAATCATGCTGCAAATGCTGCTACCTTGGGCTCAAAAGAATTAACTTATACTAATTATGATTTCAATCATGAAACTTCTTCAGAGTCTTTAACTCCCAGCACTCCCAGAACGCCCAGAACGCCTAGAATGTCCAGAACGCCTGCCTCCGTCGTCTCCATGCTAGATCAACGACAACGTCAGCAAAAAGAGCAGAAGAAAAAAGTATATGATTTTTTTGATCAGATTAATATTGACTCGAATGAATGGCTTGATGGGGAAACTGCTCCTTCGCATTTGGAAATAAAAGAGGAATGTGATAGCGATGGAAGGTGTTGGACATCTTGTGTAATTAATTCTGGTACAGCTACGATTACAACAACTAATACACAAAATACTCAACATAAACGCAAACGAGAAGAACAAACACAGACACAAACAACACAACAAACACAACAAACACAAACACAACAAACACAAACACAACAAACACAAACACAACAAACACAAACAACACAACTAAACGAATCAAACGAACCAAAACGCCGACGACCCGGCCAGTAAAAAAATACTATTCTTTGGGGATATATCCACTCGGCTTTTCACTGCCCTTCCCAAAGAGAAACTTTTCCATTTCTTGCATTAAAAATGTCCGCGCTTTAGGGTCTATCATGCTTAGTCGATATTCATTAATCAACATCGTTTGATGATTCAACCACAATTGCCATGCTTCTTTTGAAATTGATTCATAAATTTTATTACCTAATTCTCCGGGAATCGGCGGCTGCGCAAGTCCCTCAGTTTCTTTTTGTAATTTAAAACAATGAATAATATGTGTCATGACAGATGTCTCACGATAGACTGAATGGGTTTCGGTAACCCAATTGTTTCTGGATGATGAGGGTTATACCAGATTTGCTGTGATTCTTCCATTAATCTCGATGGTTTTTTCTTAACTAAAATAAGAACAGGAAAAATATCCAAATGATAATGCGTAAAAGTATGTCTAAATGTTTCTAATAATTGATATTGATGAATACGTAAATGTAATTGATCATGACAAAAAAGTTGCACACGCGATTTTTCAGGTTCGCCTTCTAATTCTGGTAAACTCCATAACCCTCCCCAAATGCCTTTATTCGGCCTTTTTTGTAGCAAAATAGACTCTTGCCATTTTAATACAATAAAAGTAGCTGTTCGAATTGGTAATGCGCGCGCTGCTTTTTTTCTTGGTAAAGAAGCTGTAATCTTTTTTTCATGCGCAATACAATTTTTTATTAGCGGACATTTTTCACAATTTGGTTGACCACGTATACACAATGTCGCGCCTAAATCCATCATTGCTTGTGTGTAATCTGCCACTCTTTTTTTTGGCGTGTAATGCGTCGCTAATTCCCATAATTTATTTTCGACTAATTTATCATTAACAAAATCTGTGATGCCATGAAAGCGGGCCAAGACGCGTTTAACATTGCCATCTAAAATCGTCGCTTGTTGATTAAATGCAATCGCAAGAATAGCACCAGCAGTAGATTCACCAATACCTGGTAATTGTTTTAATGCATCCAATGTATCGGGCAGTTGCCCCTTAAAATCTTGCATTATCATTTTTGCTGCATGATGCAAATTGCGTGCGCGGCTGTAATATCCCAATCCTGCCCATAAATGTAAAACGTCATCTTGTTCTGCATTAGCTAATGAAATTAAATCGGGAAAACGCTGCATGAATCTTAGAAAATAAGGAATAACCGTATTGACTTGTGTTTGTTGCAGCATGATTTCAGATATCCAAACACGATAGGGTGTTTTATTTTCTTGCCAAGGTAAATGTTTGCGGCCGTGCTTATCAAACCAACGTAATAAATGCGTTTGAAATTGTTTTACATTATGTTGCATGATGATGTTCAGTGTGATGATGAATAATTTCGTAAATTAAAGTAGCAGCTAATTTTGCTGTGCGATGATCAATGTCATAACGCGGAACACATTCTGCAATATCATAACTAATGACTTTTCCTGATACAGCAACTTGACGCAATAAAGGAATCACATGCCACGGATTTAATCCTAATGGTTGAATCGCGCAAACGCCAGGCGCAAACGCAGGAGAAAAGACATCTAGCGAAAGACTGATATAAATAATATTGTTTTCATCAATGACTCTATCAATAAAATCAAAACATTTTTCTTGTGATCCTTGATGCAATTCATCAGCTAAAATAAATTTGGTATCAAATTTTTTTGCGATCTCAAAAGATTGTCGAATGTTGCCAGCATGTTGTATGCCTATACAATTATAATCAAAATGACGTTGATGCATTTGATGATCTAATGCAATTTGATAAAACGTTGTTGTTGCACTATTTTTATGTGAAGGATGCAGCGGATGCATATCAAAATGCGCATCAAAATTAATAATACCTAAACGATTTTTAGTGGAATACTTGCGTGTGATGCCTTGATAATGACCCCATGCAACTTCATGCCCGCCGCCTATGACAATCGGCACGAAACCTTTTTCTAATAAAAAAGCGATCACATCAGCTAAAGCCGTTTGACTCTCTTCTAAATCGTGGTCAGTGCAGAGAATATTGCCTACATCATAAATGTGAATATTGGTCTTTTGAATGGGAAGTTTAGCTAAACGCTGTCGAATAGCGATGGGCCCTTCAAAAGCACCAGTACGACCTAAATCTCGTCGAATGCCCTCATCACATTTAAAACCAATAAGGGCGAAGGTGAGTTCTGTCGTTTTTTCAGGTTTGTCAGTCAATAAATTGATTAGACGTACCTGCTGATAAAAACAAGATTCAGCAGGGACATCGTTACGGCCTTGCCAGATAATGGGGTCTGGCGGCAAATAACGGGACTCCCATGTCATGCGGGCACAACAGTAACAGGAATACGCGCACCAATTTTTTGCAAGAAATCTTCGGTGCTGAGTATGGCTGCATAAGTGGGTTGTAATGCAGCAAGAAAAGCAAGATGCACGGTTTGTGCAGGGACGGTAGTGTGATTAAATTCAAGTTGCCGTGTTGCACAAGCATCGTGCAAGACAGTGATGGAAAAACCAAGATCATAGGCAGCACGGACGGTCGCATCGATTGCCAAGTGTGTCATCATGCCGCAAATCACCAGATGATTGATTTGATTTTTGATCAAGTGGTTGAGCAAAGTTGTATCTTTAAAACTATTGGGATAATGCTTTTTGATCACGGTTTCATTTTTTAAAGGGGTCATTTCCGCATAAATTTCAGCACCTTTAGTGCAGGGCAATAAAGAATTGGCATTGGGATGGGTAGAAATATGCGGGATATGAATAACGGGAAACTTTTTTTCTCGATAAGCATTTAATACGGTTTGCGTCTTTGCGCTGACTTCTAGACTTTTTTCTAGGGGAATTCTGCCGCCAGGAAAATAGTCGTTTTGTATTTCAATTAAAAGTAATGCGGTATTCATCCTAAGGGTCCCTTATCATTTTGTTAAATAATTTCCATATTTAACCATTTCTGACAGATTCTGCAATAGTTAATGGCGAATCTAGACGATTAAAGGTAGGAATGGTAGGAACTACTTGGTCCCTCACTGGTGATTTCGTTAGTGGGATCAAAAGGATCAGTTGAGTGAAGGACGGTTAAGTTAGGGTATAATCCGATATTTTTATTTCCATGCTTTTGTACGTCTTTCTCCATGCTTTTTGCACATTGGCGTAAACTTTGATATTCGCTATCAATGTCATTCCTAAATTGTAAGATTTTATCAGATCGAGTGCTTTTATCTCTGTCGGTTTTAGCATTATTTGCACTAATCCAATGGTCGATCGCTTTTAGACTATTTTTGTACTTATCAAGCTTACCTATGGGGGTGTCTTTGTGATCAATTTCGTTGCGATTTAATGCATTTTTTAAATTAATTGTTTCATAAGAATCGCCACCTACACGAAACCAATCTAATTTGCACATACGCTCGAATTTTCTTAAGAATGTTTCGTTTTCTTCAAGCAGTTTTTTTTGTTCATTATTATCATTGCATGAAAATAATACCGCCCAGCAACTGAAGCAACTCATCATGATAACTCCCCTTCTTTTATGCCTTTTGAATATAACCGGGGAACTAAGACAATATTATGACTTTTGTATTACAAATTTGTCATTTATTGTTTATTTTATATGTGCTAGTTGTGTTTTTTAAATTCAATGTTATTCTCTCACTCGTCAAAATAACCTGAATAAAGGAACCATTCATGAAAAAACTCTACGCGCTTGGCATGTCTCTTTCTCTTCTCACTTTAACAACTTTAAACGCTTATGCCATTACAGCTACACCTTTAGCGCCTGTTGATTTCACTAACGCAATTCCAAATGATAAACCAATCTTACTCCCGCAAGATCCGAAACATTTTCTTGTTTACACTACGGGTGAAATCACGTTGGTTGATGCAGCAAATCGCAGTGTCGTCGGAACAATTCCTAAACCAAACACATATGAAAATTTAAGTTATGTTTTTGCGCTTCAAAGCGGAAATCTTTTAGCATTGGATACAACTGGTCTTTATCTTTCTCGCGATATGGGAAAACATTGGAATAAAACATCAGATGATATTTTTGGAGATCATTCTTGGAGTTTTGGACTTTTACAAAGTAAATCGCATCCTGAAAATCTTTTTGCGATTTCACTTGAAGATATCTTTTTGTCACATGATGAAGGACATACGTGGAAAGTGATCTGGCATGAAAAATTCTTTAGTCAAGATTTCCATCCATTTGATGTTTATCAAGCAACGAATGGCGGCATTTATATCTTGACGCATCATGGTCATGTTGAATTTACACAAGATGAAGGACAACATTGGCAACTGTTGAAGCAACTTCCGCCTGAACCTAATTATTGGATGGAGAAAGCATTTTGTTCGTTGAATGGAGATAGCGGATATGTCAAATTTGGGAAAGAACTTTATGAAATTAAATCGCCGCAAGATATTAATTTAATTTATACAGATAAAGGTGATTACAATGATTGCTTTGTTGATAATCAGCAAAACCTTTATGCGACTGACATGGATAAAGACGCTACAAAAACAGATATTACCTTTATAGGGCAAAATGGTAAAACATCGCTAGTCAATTCTTTTCAAGGAAGAATATATAACTTTAATCAAGATATCGAAGGTAAATATTATTTGAATACAGATGTAGGTTTGGCGGCAGCGCAAACCATAGGCAGCACGATCGATCTTTATCCTGCTATTTTTAAGCAGGGTATTATTCATCGATTGAGTGTTAATAAAAATAATGAAACTAATTTTGTCGTACAGACAGGCGATGATCTGTTTGGTCCTTGGGATGCTTATCTTTCACAAGATGAGGGTCATCACTATACGCGTTTTGATAAACAATATCATACGTTTTTTTATTTTAAGGGTGCGCTGAATTATCTCGTATGGTGTGATGCAAATAAAAAGCAAACTTGCCTCAATGTGTCTCAAGATAATGGAAAAACGTGGAAATTGATTGCATTGCCAAAAGAAATCAAAGAAATTTTTGGTATCGATCAACACAGAGGCAGATTGATTATGACTGTTAGTCAAGGCATTTTTCTTTCATCTGATCTTGAAAATTGGAATGCTATTTTAACGACAGATATTTTCGGAAGTAAAAATTTAAAAGCGAATTTAAAAGCGATTCTCAAAAAACATAAGCCGCTTTTTATTGCTACGCTTAAAACAAAACAATATACGCTGCCGCAACCGGTGAAGAGTGTAAAAGCGTATAATGTGCCGCATACGGATTGTTTATTTTTTAGTTTGGACATGAATGTTTCTCTTTCGAATGTATTTACATTGGTTCAACATAGTTGTCGTGATGACGATGATGTTTATTTTTCTCAAGATGAAGGCGAACATTGGACGAGAGCGAATTCAGATTTACCTAATTCAGTATTAGATTCTCCATTTATGATTCCGATGGTTTTTTTAGATAACGGAGATTTAATTCTTGAAGATTATTATGGTAATACATTACTGAAAAGTACTGATGGCGGCGCACACTTTAAAAACCTGATTAAAGATCTTCCGCCGATTGAGCTTAGTGGTCCGGATAACTTTGCTCATGAGGGTAATTCGTTATTTGCGCTTGGTACGGATTATGGGAGTGGCGCTAAAATTTATTTTAGTCACGATGAAGGCAATACATGGGAACGTTTGGATATCATTAATTCACTGACTGAGGGTTTGCATTTTGCGAATAATAAATTATTGATTGCAACAAGAGGAGATGGGATTTTTAGTGCGAAGGTGTAAAGATATTTGATGTGTCACAAAATATTCTGTTCCCTCTCCTCCCATTTATGGGAGGAGAGGGTTAGGGAGAGGAGGGTTAGCCTGAAAAAAATACTCGCTATTATAATGATTTAATTATAAAAATATTCTCTTAATTTAAATATAATAAATTTAACTATACTAATAATAAGAACATAAAAATAGCGAGATAAAATAAGAGAAGCACAAAAATGCCTTTAACCTTTAAAACACACGAAGAACGTATGGCGCACCCGCTTGGGAAACTTATTCCTGAAGAATATTGGCATGTCTCTTTTAAGCGTGTTCTCAGTGATGAACAAATAGAATTAATGAATCTGTGTGCGGGTGAATTACAAAATTGCATATCAGCGTTAAGATCCAAAACACTGAGTGATGAAGATAAAATTGCTGTTTTTTATGCTATCGCAAATTCGCATCCGAAATTAGATTATTCAGATTTTAAAAATATTTTAACGGAGATTCATTTTCCAAACTCAGATTATTTATCACATTTCTGTACTTTGGCTAATATAGATTATTTAAATGCGTATGCAAAAGATTCCCAATCTGAATTTTTGTCTTCTTTTCAGCAGAATAAAAATACGTTGTATACTCAGTCAGCACGCGCTGGACATCTTGAAGTATTAGAATATTTGGAATCAATAGCGCCAGATCAGGTTCAGAACATGATATCCGAGTTTGAATATTTCGTTTATAGTGAAGTGGCTCGGAATGGACATGTGTCGGTAATGAGACATATAGAATCAC
>JABDCN010000029.1 GCA_013288125.1 Gammaproteobacteria bacterium | reverse complement strand
GTTGTCTCATAATCGCATTAAATGCATCGCGTATAGCAACATAAACATCTTGATCATACTTACGCGTTACAACTAATTCTTTTCCGGGTACGGTAATATCAATTCGCGCATTATATAATTTTCCCTGATGCTTATGCTTTTGCGCGATTTCAACCACAACGCGGCAGCTCGTTATTCTAAACCGTTTTAATTTATCAACTCGAGTGCGGATATGAGATTCTAAAGCAGGAGAAACAGGAACATCACGTATCGTGATTTGAACAGGTAACATAGACATGTACCTCCATCGTTTTGTATTTTTATTATCTCTATACCTCCAGTATAGATCATCAAGCTTCACAACATAAGTATAGTTTCTATTTAATTGATAATTAAGACAAAAAATAACTGTCTACCATCGCTTGACTGACAAATTTTAACTGATTGGGCTTCCATTGCGGGGATTGATCTTTATCGATAATCAGGGCACGTATACCCTCCATAAAATCATGATTTTTCAAAAAGTTTAGCATTAAAATCTGTTCTTGCTGCATACAAGCATCAAAATCTAATTGCTTTCCTCGTCTTAAAGCTTCTAGTGTGACTTTCAAACTGGTTGGGGATTTTAACGTTATTGTTTTTAATACTTGTTGAGAAAAATCATCAGAAGATTGTTCTAATTTCTGTATGATATTTTCTATTGTGTGATGAGAAAAATCATTATGCCTCTTTTTCATTTGTAATAGAAAGGAAGATTCTTCTGCTGGTTGTTGAAATGATTGAATGACAGCGTCGACTGACTGAAATGCATCTTTATCAAAAGTCGTTTCGACTAAAGCTTCAATTAAATGATTTAATGATTCAGATTTTATTTTAGTGTCAACTAATTTTAATGCAAGACAATCATCTGGATTAATTTTTGTTCCTGTCAATGCTAAAAAAAAATCCTAGCTGTCCACTGATGCGAGGCAAAAAATACGTTCCTCCTACATCAGGAAAAAATCCTATCCCTGTTTCAGGCATGGCAAAAATCATACGTTCTGTTACAACACGATGAGAACCATGTAATGATATCCCCGCACCGCCGCCCATGGTAATACCATCAAGTAAAGCAATATAAGGTTTAGGAAAATGAAAAATATAACGATTCAGTTGATATTCATCTCTAAAAAATAAATATAATCCAGGATGATTTATTTTTTTTGCTTCATAAGCAGCACGTAAATCTCCGCCAGCACAAAAGGCACGGCCTTCTGTCGCGCGTATCACAACCGCTTTAATATTATCTGCATTGGCCCATTTTTCGAGATGCAATTGCATGGCTAATACCATGCCATGATTAAGAGAATTAAGTGCAGCAGGACGATTCAATTGGATTAATCCAATCTGACCTCTTTCTTCAAATAAAACATCGTTATGTGTTGTCATGTGCTGTTCCCACTACTCACCATGAAATACTGGTGCACGTTTTTCAAGAAATGCTGCTACACCTTCTTGTTTATCTACCGTTGCACAACACAAACCAAAATGCGCCGCTTCTAATTCTAATGCTTCCTCTAAGGAGAGATCATAGCCATGATGAATGACGGTTAAAATACTTTGTAAAGCAGCCGGACTTAATTGAATGAGTTCATTCAATAAGGTTTTAGCACGATTAATTAATTGATCTGCAGGACAAAGCTCTGTCACTAATCCCCATTGCAATGCTTCTTCTGCTGTCACACGACGCCCTGATAAACAAAGCGAGATCGCCCGTCCTTTTCCCACTAAACGGGCTAGACGTTGTGTTCCACCAAAACCTGGTATCACACCCAATTTAATTTCCGGTTGACCAAAAACCGCATTATCTGCTGCAATTCGAATAGATGCGGACATGGCTAACTCACAACCGCCGCCAAAAGCAACGCCATGAATAGCAGCAAGTGATGGTTTCCCTAATAATTCCAATTGACGAAAAACAGATTGCCCAAATCGAGCAAAACTTAAACCACTGGAAGCATTTAAACTTGCTAACTGTTTAATGTCAGCGCCAGCACAAAAAGCTTTTCCTTCACCTGTCAGTAATAATGCTTTCACCATACGATTTTCTTTAGCTTGATGAAAAATATCGTTAAGACAATTGAGGGTATCAGCATTTAACGCATTTAATTGTGCGGGTCTATTAAGCGTGATATGTAAAATACCAGAATCAAATTCTGATATTGTGATGCAATCATTAATAGGTTTCATGTATTTTTGTCCTATAGATTTTCAACTTTTTTAATGGGGCCCGTCACTTTAGGTAGGTGTTTTTATATTATTAGGCTGGTTCCAATTCTAATGAGGGTTTATTGACGTTCTTCTTCGCTTCAATTTTAGCCTGATTACGCTCCAGTGAATATTTCGCTTCTTCTGCTATCACAAGACCTGCTGATTGACCATCTAAGTCAATGCGCATTACCCCTTCAATGACATTTTTATGATATGACATAGTATTCACATAATAAGCTAAACTTTTAACCATACAAGCTTTATCTTCCGTGACAATATTTCCCATTGTGCTTAAACGTTTGACTAAATCTTGTTTAATACCCTTTTTTAAAGGTTTTGCTTCACTCCCTGATTTGAAACAATCGGGAAAATAAGCTTTGAGGAGTTCTACGCCATATTGCATTAACTCTAACCATTTTGGTTTTGACTTAAGAGCAACTTTTGAATGAGGCGACTTTTGTATAGGTTTATTTTGTATAGGTTTATTTTCTATAGGTTTATTTTGTATAGGTTTATTCTGTTTAACATTTTCAACTGGCCTAGACTCGTCTTTCAGTGTATCTGACAATTGTGAAGCCACCGCTTGCAATTGATCTTTTAAACTTGCATTACTCATGGGGAAAAAACTCCTTACAAAGCAAGGCGTAAAAATTTACGCCTACCATTTTGGATCCAACGTATAAGCGTAACCGCTTATCAATTTGGATCCCGACATATTAAATTGCTTCGCAATTTGTCGGGATAACCTAATATTGCTTATGCAATATTAGGTTACTTTAAAGTGTTATAAGCACTAAATCAATAATGCACCATTGATTCTGTGGACTTTTAAAGTAAAGAGATGTTAAATTTACTTAAAATTTTATTACCTTTCACTCAGGGGACATGACTTTATGCCACGAAAAAAGACTATGAAACGGACAATTAACAACCAAACAAGTGCGCCTGATCTCTCTTATTTGAAAAAAATGGAAAAAGCATTTCTAAGAACACCAACTCAATTAGCTATTGATATTAAAAAAGAAATCGCCGCTCTTAAAAAAACCAGCAAAAAATTAAAACTCGCTCTATCACAAAAAAATAAGCAAACCACAGAAACTAAAACGAGATTAATGGAAGCCTCTAAACTGAAACACACAGTGGTAGGCAAAAAACAATTTATCACGGCAAAGAAAAAGTATCATCGTGCATCAGTTGAATTGTCATCTCTCAATAAACAACTACAAAAAACCGAAAGTACTGGCATCACCCTTTTCAAAAAACAAATCAAATTATTAGCGTTAAGTAAATATTTAAAACAATTTGAAAGAGATTGGAAGATTCAATCCAATAAAACACCACTTGAGACAATTGCAAAATCAAAAAAATCAAGAAAAAAACAAATAAATGATCATGCTTCAATCATTCCTTTTAAAGAACATCAAGCTCGAGTTGAAACAACGAACATGATAGTAGACAATGTCATCATGAATGATTCAACGGAAGCTGTGTCATAACAAAAAAGGAGCCTGTCATTCTAGTCATCAGTATAAATATAAGGTCCTCATGGTTTTTTCTGTGAGAAAATAATGTTAAGTTATGTAACCCATGGAAAGAAATAAAAGACTAAGGAAAGTATGGAGTTTTCTATATGAATAAAAGAGCGGCGATGGTAGAAGATTTAGAAACGATTACACTGAAACAAGTTGTCAAAGACACCTTGCGTAATTATTTTTCCAATATTGGTGGCGAACAACCCATCGATTTTTATGCCATCCTATTGGAAGAAATTGAGCGTCCTTTATTGGAAGTGCTTATTAATCACACGCATTATAACCAAGTGAAAATGGCCCAGATACTGGGTATTTCTCGTGGCACGTTGCGAAAAAAATTAAAACAATATGGTATGTTGGATTAGGTGGCAAAAAATAGTGAATGTCGCAGACCTGTCACCTCGTAAAAATATTCTGTTATAAGCAGTAAAAATAAAGCTTAGTAAGAAAGCCTTCCCCCACCGGGGGAAGGTGCCGAAGGCGGATGGGGGAGTACTAATATTAATGTTTGCATTTGTGTTCCCCCATCCGCCCTTTGGGCACCTTCCCCCGGTGGGGGAAGGCTTTCTTACTAAGCTTTATTTTTACTGCTTATAACAGAATATTTTTACGGGATAACAGGTCTGCTAATATGACACTTATGAAATTAACCCTCAACCAACTAACCACCTTAGACCTACCCCCCACCCAAGCTCAGCAATTAATCGATCAAGTAAATCCTTTCATCAAATCCGCCGCTACTGCAGAAGAAGCTTGGCATTTAATAACAAAACACAATGTCATTCAGCATTATTCCTTCAACATCCAATTATTTTTTTTTAATTTATGCTTTCCAAATTGGCAAGATCATCCAGAAACAGCAGCTGCGTGGTTACCAGAAAAAGAATATCTTTCTCAAACACATCTGTTCCAATTCATGACTGAACTTGATATCTCAGACGTAAAACAATTTCATACCTGGACAACAAAATCATACGAAAAATTTTGGGCATACATGCTAACAAAATTAAATATTGTTTTTAAAAAAAACCCAGAAAAAATTTGCGATTTAACGGAAGGGATTGAATCACCTCTTTGGTTAAAAGGTGCATCATTGAATATTGTTGATAGTTGTTTTACGGCACCTTCAGATGCCATTGCCCTGATCTATCCCGATCGTGAATCATTTTCTACACTTTCTTATGACGAATTAAATGCTTTGTCCAATCGCATCGCAAATAGTTTAATCAAACAAGGCATAAAAAGCGGTGAAAAAATTGCAATTGCCATGCCAATGAACCAATACGCAATCGCTATTTACCTCGGCATTATCAAAATGGGTGGTATTGTTGTTTCTATTGCTGATAGTTTCTCAAGTCAAGAAATGGAAACGAGAATGGCCATCACTCATACTAAAATTATTTTCACACAAGATGTTATGTTTTGGTGTGGAAAAAAACATCCTCTGTATGAAAAAGTAAAAAATACTTCAGCGACTCAAGTGATCGTATTGTCTTGCGAGCAATCATTACAAGTTCCTTTACGTGAGACAGACCTTGCTTGGCAAGATTTTCTCGTGGATGAAACAAACTATCAATCCCTTCCTTGCACTCCAATGCAAGCCTGTAATATTTTATTTTCATCAGGGACAACGAGCGAACCAAAAGCAATCGTGTGGAACCACACAACAGCCATCAAGGCAGCAAGTGATGCGTTTCTTCATCAAGATATCAATCCCTATGACCGATTAGCGTGGCCAACCAATTTAGGTTGGATGATGGGGCCTTGGTTAATATTCGCTGCATTGATTAATCAAGCCTGTATTGTTCTTTATCCGGAAGCACCTAAAGATCGTCACTTTGGCGAATTTATTCAAGAAACAAAAGTGACAATGCTGGGCGTCGTGCCGACATTAGTAGCAAGTTGGCGTCAAACCCATTGCATGGAAAAATTAGATTGGCGATGTATTAAGTTATTTTCTTCCACTGGCGAATGTTCAAACGCAGAAGATATGTTGTATCTTATGTCGCTTGCTGGATATAAACCGATTATAGAATATTGCGGTGGCACTGAAATTGGCGGTGCTTATCTCACCAGTACTTTAATACAAAAAAATTATCCTTCCCTTTTTTCAACACCTGCCATGGGCATCGACATCAGCATTTTAGATGAAAGAGGACTTGAAACAAATGAAGGCGAAGTCGCCATTATTCCCCCTTCTATGGGTTTATCAACTCAACTATTAAATGCAGATCACCATCAAATTTATTATGCGAATATGCCAAAAACAAAAGAAGGATTTATTTTAAGAAGACACGGCGATCAAATAAAAAAATTGAAGAATGGTTATTTTTGTATTTTAGGTAGAGTGGATGACACAATGAATTTGGGCGGCATTAAAATCAGTGCCGCAGAAATTGAACGTGCCTTAGTTGGAATATCAGATATTAAAGAATGCGCTGCGATTGCTATTTCACCGTCTGGAAATGGCCCAAGCCAACTCGTTATTTATGCAGCAACTGATACGAAATTAGAAAAAAATGAAATCCGCAAAATAATGCAGCAACGTATTAATACACATTTAAATCCTTTATTTAAAATACATGATGTTGTCTTTGTCGCTGAATTACCTAAAACAGCATCAAATAAAATTATGCGCCGATTATTAAGAAAACAATATGGGAGATCAACATGGCAATAACGCATTTATTAAAAATATCTCGTTTAGAAGGATTAACAGACGGCGTATTTTCCATTGCCATGACAATCATGGTGCTCAATCTGCATCTCCCCAATCATTTTAATACAGGAGATGTCTCACCCATCGTTCAATCCAATATTTATATTAACCTTTATATGTATGCGGGAAGCTTCATTATCTTAGGCACACATTGGATTGCAATGAACTTTCAATGGGGCTTGCTTGAAAGATTAAACAGAATTTATTTATGGACTAATATGTTTTATCTCATGGCTATTTGTGTCATTCCTTTTTCAGCCAATTTATTAGTTGCTTATCCGCACAGTATTTATAGTATTAATTTTTATGCAATCAATTTATTATGCACGAGTCTAGGCCAAATGATTACGCTTACCTGTGCTTATTATTTCAAATTAAATAAAAATACTTATCGAATAGAAGTTTATCGTGCAGCATTATTGAGAATTTTAGTGGCCCCTGTTTTTTATATCAGTTCATTGGTTATGACACACTGGAGTACTTCAATCGCATTTATTTTATTAGTTTTGCCTACCGCTATTTATCTTATTCCCGGGCGAATAGATCATTATGAAGGAGTACCGTCGTCATGATGTTAACGTAGTTGTCATCCTGAGGCCTGCGAAAGCAGGTCGAAGGATCACTAACAAATGTCATAAGCGTATTTTAGTGATCCTTCGACCTGCTTTCGCAGGCCTCAGGATGACAACACCGCGTAAGGTGAGTAATTAAATTGTTTTCTCAGTCTCTAATATCGTTTCACCATCAGGCATAGGATGTCGTAAAAATTTCGTTATCGCTTCTTGCGCCAAAGGTTGAGATAAATAATATCCTTGCATTTCAAGACATCCTTCTCTTTTTAAAAATTCATATTGCTCACGTGTCTCAACCCCTTCTGCAACAGGAATAATATGCAATTTATTTACCATGGCAATGATAGCCGTTGTAATAGCAGCAGACGTTTCATCTAAGGTTGCTTGTTTAACAAATGTTCTATCAATCTTAATTTTATCAACTGACAAACGTCTCAAATTACTCAATGACCAATACCCTGTACCAAAATCATCAATCACAATTTTCACACCTAAATCTTTTAACGCATATAATACGCGCAACGTATTTTCAGGATCTTTCATAATAATACTTTCTGTGATTTCAAGCTCCAAACTTGCTGGTGATAAACCAGTTTGATTAATCACCTTTAAGATATCATCCACAAAAGTGGCTTGTTTAAAAATACGAGCAGAACAATTAATCGCCATTTTCAAAGAAGAAAATCCCATTTCATGCCAATTTTTTAACTGTTGACACGCCGTTTTTAATACCCATTCACTCACGAGAATAATCAATCCTGTTTCTTCTGCTAGTGCAATAATTTCATCTGGTGTAACCATGCCATATTCTTTGTTGCTCCAACGTAATAACGCTTCAACCCCAATAATTTTACGCGTTGCGATTTCCATGATAGGTTGATAGTGAAGCAAAAATTCATTTTTCACTAACGCATGCGCTAAGGCATTTTGTAGTGCTAATTTATCTTGGGCTTTGGCTGTCATTTCTATCGTATAAAATTGATAATTATTTCTTCCGTGTTCTTTCGCACGATATAAAGCTAAATCCGCATTTTTCATTAGTGTTTGTATCGTTTGTCCATCATAAGGATACAAACTAATCCCGATACTTGTCGTGCTATAAATTTCTTGTCCTTTAATAATAATCACTTCTAGCACACTATCTAAAATTTTTTGTGCGATAAGACCAACCGATTCTGTTTTTTTCACATCGGTAATTAACACAACAAATTCATCTCCCCCTAATCGAGCGACCATATCTGTATTTCGTACTGCACTGCGTAATCGCTCAGCAACAATTTGTAATAACATATCACCTGCTTCATGCCCAATCGTATCATTGATATTTTTAAATCGATCTAAATCTAAAAATAACAAAGCAAAACATTGTTGATGTCGACGTGATGAAGCCAAAATATGATTAATAAATTGTTCTAATTTATTTCGATTGGCGAGTCCCGTTAAAGGATCGTGATAAGCCATATGATGCAATCTTTCTTCTGCCTTTTTCTGCAATGATATATTTTGTAGTTGTAAAATAAGATGATGCGGTTCATCATTCAAATCACGAATCAACGATAAAGTCGCCATGACCCACACGACTTGACCATTTTTATGAATACATTCTTGTTCAGATTGATACACATCATTTTTTTTATCAATTAAATTTTTAAGATGAATTTGTAAATGATTAACGTCATTTGCATGAACCATAAAATAATAATTCATGGATAACATTTCTGATGCATTATATCCAAGTAATTCACAGAATGTTTGATTAACGCGTACTAAAGTTCCATCCAAATTAAGCATGGCTAATCCAATTGTGGATTGCTCAAATAAAGTTTCGAATTTTTTTGTTACTTCGCGCAATGAATTATCAACTTGAAAAGTTTTTTTGTTTAATTGAGAAAGTTGTTTATATTTGATGAGTAATACTGAAATAAGAAAAATAACAACAAGCGATGAAATAGTGAGTAATATGCTCGTATTTAATTGGATGATCTGACGATATAACGCCACCCAATCACTCACGAAGGCAACACATAATCCGAGTAATGCGCCAGCAATAAAAAATAAAATCCTTTTCATATCAAGCCGCCCGTATAGTATAAGTTTTTACTAAACTTTCACGATGTCCTCCCGTCGTTGCGAGGAGTGTGCTTCGCACACTCCTCGCAACGACGGAGGCACTGAATGTCTACTATACTTTCATCATACACGATTCAGCTAATTGCTAGCTTAAAAACACTATTTAATTCTTCAATGAACTCAGCTAAAAATAAGCGCCCTATCCTTCTAACTGCTTGATTAATTCCGCTAAAAATCTTGTCGCTTCACCACCTGTTACGGCACGATGATCAAAAGTCAATGATAATGGCATAATGCGGCCTGCTACTATTTTGCCATCTCGCACCAATGCAACATCGCGACTACGTCCACAGCCAATAATCGCAACCATCGGCGGAACAACAATGGGTGTTGCGTAACACCCTGCAATCATGCCGAAATTTGATAATGTAATAGTTGCACCTTGTAAATTTTTTGGAGCAACTTTTCTGTTTTTTACTTCTTCTTTATACGTATCTACTTGTTCACGTATCGCTTGATCAGATAAAGTTTGCGCGTCTTTAATAACCGGCACAAATAATCCTTCTGTTGTATCAACAGCAAGACCAATATTTACCGCATCATTTAATTGACGTTCTAATGATTTGCCATCAAACCATGCATTCAATGAAGGTTCTTTTTTCGCCGCTGCTACAATTGCTTTAATCAAACGAACTGTAATATCTGTTTTAGGCGGCAAATGACTAATGTCAGCGTCTTCAATAATAGTGACAGGTACCACTTCTTGATGTGATTGTGTCATCACTTGTGACATGGTACGACGTACACCATGCAATGCTTCTTTTTCACCTGATAAATGACTTGATTTGGATTGTGATTGATTTAATAATTTTTTTACATCTTCTAACGTAATTAATCCCTGCGGACCAGTTGGTTTAATCTGTGTTAAATCAACATTCATTTCTTTTGCTAACACGCGTGCTGCAGGCATGACTTTAACATTCGCCGATTTTGTTTTTGTCGTATCAACAACAACATGATTATCTTCCCATGTATTTTCACTTGTTTCTAATTTACCAACCACACTGCCTTTATCAGGCATTTTTTTCTCTATTTCATCGCTTTCAAAACTAATCAACGGTGCACCCGTTTGAATAATTTCATTTGCATTGCCATGTAATGCTGTAATTTTTCCTGCATAAGGTGAAGGGACATCCACAACTGCTTTTGCTGTTTCCATCGAAACCAAAGGTTGATCTACTTTAACCACATCACCGACTTTAACATACCATTCACGAATTTCCGCTTCGGCCAACCCTTCGCCCAAATCAGGTAAATGAAAAATTTTCATGCGAACTCCATAAGTTGATGAACTGCATCGATAATACGTTTTTCACTAGGAATATAATATTTTTCTAAACGTGCATACGGCACAATCGTATCAAATCCTGCAACACGTTCTGGTGGCGCTTTCAATGAAAATAATGCTTTTTGTGCAATTTGCGCAATAATTTCTGCGCCTACACCACAAGTCAACGGTGCTTCGTGTATAACTACACAGCGTCCCGTTTTTTCAACTGAATTCAAAATCGTGTGCATATCAAGTGGTTTGATTGTTGCAACATCAATTACTTCAGCACGAATCCCTTCTTGCTCAAGCTGTTTTGCTGCAGATAATGTTTCTTTTACCATCGCACCCCATGTGACTAAAGTGACATCTTCACCGCTTCGTAAAGTAAAACACACATCAAGCGGTAAAGCTTTTCCATCATCTTTCACTTCTTGTTTAGCATAACGATATAAGCGTGAAGGTTCTAAAAAAATCACAGGATCAGGATCGCGAATAGAAGCAAGTAATAATCCATAAGCGCGCGCAGGTGATGAAGGAATCACAACACGTAATCCTGGTGTATGCGCAAAATAAGCTTCTGTACTTTCTGAATGATGTTCAGGTGCATGAATTCCTGCACCAAATGGTGTACGAAAAACAAGAGGACACGTTAAGCGGCCACGTGTGCGATGACGTAATCGTGCTGCATGATTAACAATTTGATCAATCGCAGGATAAATAAATCCCATAAATTGAAATTCAGCAATCGGTTTTAAACCACAAGCTGCCATCCCAATTGCCATACCACCAATCATAGATTCAGCTAAAGGTGTATCAAGAACGCGTTCAGGTCCAAATTTATCTAACAAGCCAACAGTCGCACGAAATACACCACCATTTTTTGCAACATCTTCACCTAATACAATAACGTCTTTATCCTGTTGCATTTCATACGCCATTGCTAAATTAATTGCTTCAACTAAAGTAATTTCAGCCATGAGATTCTCTCTCCACGCCTTTTAATAAATCTCGCTGTTCATGATAAATATCGGGCAGCGATGCATATAAATAATCAAACATAGATTCTAATGGTTGTGGTGGTGTCGCAAGATATTCTTGAACGGCTTGATCAACTTCAGCTGAACATTCTGCTTCTAATGTTTGTTGTGCTTGATCAGACCATATCTTGAGTGTGTCGAGATAAGTACGTAAACGCGCGATGGGTTCTTTTTTCCATTCATCTTCACGTACATTTTTTTGTTCGTAACGACTAGCATCATCTGCTGTTGTGTGATCATGCTGACGATAGCACACCATTTCCAATACGCAGGCTTCATTTTTTTCTCGCGCACGCGCTAAAGCTTCTTGCATGCGATAAACAACAGCAACCACATCATTACCATCAACTTGTTCACCAGGAATACCGGCCGCAATCGCTTTTTGTGCGAGGGTATGCGCTGCAGTTTGTTGTGAACGCGGTACGGAAATAGCCCATTGATTATTACAAATCACAAAAACAACCGGTAATTTTATAATACCAGCTGCATTAATCGCTTCATAAAAATCACCTTGTGATGTAGCCCCATCACCGCACATACTCACCACTGCGCGTTTTTCTTTACGATATTTAACAGCGTAACCAGCACCTACCGCATGCAAAGGTTGACTGCCGACTGGCACACTAAATGGAAAATCTTGTGCGTTAGTTGTAAAACAATTACCGCGCTCATCACCACCCCAATAAAGTAAAATTTGTGATAATTTAACACCGCGTTGAATTAATGTGCCAATGTCACGATAATAAGGAACAAAAATATCGGATTGCGCCATCGCGTTTCCTACGCCAACAAAAACAGCTTCTTGTCCTCGCGTGGAAGGATACGTGCCAAGTTTACCAGTTCGCTGTAAGGCAATCGCCTTAGTATCTATCGTTCTGACCAATACCATCAAACGATATAATTTCAACAATGCTTCGGTGTCTTTTGCTAAAGCAGGTGCATCATTTGATAAGCGGCCTTTTTCATCGAGATATTGATAATAAGGAATTTCAAATTGGTCAATAATCTTCACTAACGTGACTCTCCTCTGAGGTAAATATCGGACAAGATTAGCACCGGATGAGATAGAGTCAAGTTAATCTAATTAAGTCAAACTCAAGCCCGTCGTCCCGCGGCTTGTCCGCGGGATCCAGAAACAAGTACAACTTATGTTTATTATTTTCTGGATCCCGCGGACAAGCCGCGGGACGACGGGTTTGAGTTTAATCAAGCTACAGGATGACAGGTTTAGGTTTAAAGACAGGTTTGAATTTAACGCGAATCGCTATCACCATAGGGCTTCACAACCACCTTAGTCCCATGATAATTATTACTTGAATTTGGCCCCTCGACAAAATCATAACGCAACCATTCCGCATCATTGACATAAATCCGAACACAACCATGACTAATATTCCCCCGCACGACTTCGCCTGGCGAACCATGCAAGGCTTGGCCTCCATCAAAAAACATACAATAAGGCATGGGTGCACCGCCTCGCGGCACAGGAAACTTCCGAGAGACACAACTACTGCTTCCTAAAGAATAAACGCGAAAAGTGCCTGGTTTTGTGCGGCAAGCACGATGAATATCTCTACACCAATCTGAGCCACCTGTTGCAGGCCCCCAACGCACTAATGAACCATCTGCACCATAAGCACCCCAAGCGTGTACGGTTAAATCAACGATAATCACTTTTTCGCTTTGCGCATCTATATTTCTGGGAAGAGGAGAAAAATCTAATTCATTTGACATGGCTAAATGATCAGGAACTTCAATCACAATGCCGCCATAAATAGCGCGATTTGTACGATTAATTCGCATTACAATATCGCGTTCAACCTGATCAGGAAATAATGATTTCCACGATTGACCACTTTTAACACGTAGACAACTATAACCTTGCTCTTGGCACCATTCAGGTAGGGGTTCTGGTCTTGCATGTGAAACATGATGATGCCGTGCATAAGAGACAACAGGCATCATCATAAAAAAAATGATAAGGAACATTGTGATGGCGGATTGCAATTTCATACCAACAAGCTCCTTTGTTTTGGGGGTCAGGCTTGCACAATTGCACATTGTGACAATGTGCAATTGTGCAAGCCTGACCCCATAAATACATTTTAACCTATACTGACAGATATTTTATTGTTAAAATGCGATTGAATCGCTAATCTTTTATTTAATAAAGAAAAATTTTATAACATTATCATAAGGTGCCACTTGACCGTCCTTACTTTTTCGTTATTACTCATCGTATTCTCATTTCTCGCAGGTGTTATCGGCGCACTAACAGGATTAGGCGGTGGCGTCATTGTCATCCCCGTTCTCGTTTTAATTTTTCATATCAATATTCACTATGCAATGGGCGCCTCTTTAATTTCAGTACTAGCAACCTCTTCAGGAACAGCCGCCGCTTATTTACGTGAAGGTTATACCAATCTACGCATTGGTATTTTTCTTGAAGTTGCTGCTGTCACCGGTGCTTTCATCGGCGCTATGTTAGTTGCTTTCATTTCAAAATCATTTCTTGGCATTGTGTTTAGCTTAGTCTTATTTTTTTCGGCTTATCTCACGATCAAACGCAAAGAAGATCATGAGGACTATACCACTTCACATCCTTGGGCGACTGCTTTACAACTTGATGGCACTTATCCTTACAAAAATAATTTTTTATCTTATCGCGTACAACATGTTCCGTTTGCATTTTCAATCATGGGTCTTGCTGGATTATTAGCAGGATTATTAGGCATCGGATCTGGCACACTCAAAGTATTAGCCATGGACCAAGCTTTACGATTACCTTACAAAGTATCAACGACCACCAGTAATTTTATGATTGGTATTACAGCAGCAGCAAGTGCCGGCATTTATTTTGCAAATGGATATATTAATGTCTTAGTTGCTTTTCCTGTGATGATAGGTGTTGTCATGGGATCTTTTTCTGGCGCCAAATTATTAATGTACGTGCATACACGTTATTTACGTGTGTTATTTAGTATTGTTATTACACTTGTTGGTTTTCAAATGCTTTATAAAGCACTATCAGGAACACTTTAATATGATGTCTATTGAAACGATGCGAAATGAAATGGCGAGATTATTTACCATCGGTACATTAATTTCTGCTGCGTTTGTTTTTGTTGGCGGTTTCATGTATCTCATGCAGTATAGTCATGAAACCTTAAAAGTCGAATTATTACAACCCAGTTTATATAACACCAGTATTCAAGTTATTTTGCATGAAGCATTACACTTCTCATCCGTTGGTTTAATTGGAATAGGATTATTTGCTTTAGTTGCCATGCAAATCATTCGCGTGGGTATGTTAATGTGTTTTTATTTTATGACGCATGATTATCGATTTACGTTGATGTGCGGTTTTATTTTGTTTATTCTACTGTATAGTTTTTTCGGACGCACTAAGGTCTATTGACAATTCGCTATGCTGTGCCGTTTTTCGCTGTTCCCAGATTAAAACATTTCTGGGACAAGTTTTTTACGAACCGCAGCGCAGCATACATAGAAGTATGTGAGCAGCGGATCGTAAAAAACTTGTCCCAGAAATGTTTTAATCTGGGAACAGCGAAAAACGGCCAGCATAGTAGAATTGTCAACAGACCTTAAATTTAAGTTAATATTTTCTCCACCCACTTCGCATAAGCTATCATAAATTTTTCTAGAAATGCTTGCGTTTCTTTTTTTGTCATTTGACCTTGCGCATCAAACAATTCGCCTGCACTGGCAATATAAGCTTCAGGTTGTTGCAAAATCGGCACATCTAAAAACACAAATGATTGACGCAAATGTTGATTCGCACCGAAACCACCCATCGCACCTGGCGAAACACTCATCACAGCAGTTGGTTTACCGCCCCACACACTTTGACCATAAGGACGCGAACCCACATCAAGTGCATTTTTCAATACACCTGGCACGGAACGATTATATTCAGGTGTAAGAAATATCACACCATCCATTTTTTTAATTTTTTCACGAAAGGCAGTCCATGCGGCAGGAGGATTTTTTTCATCATCTAAATCTTGGTTATACAAAGGAAGATCTCTAATTTCGACTATTTCTAAACCGAGTGAAGAAGGAGCTAATGACATTAAGACATATGCCATTTTGCGATTAAATGATTCCTTGCGCAGGCTTCCTACAATGACAGCAATTTTTTTGCTCATAAAATTCACTCCCTTAATTTTTTGACTCTCATTATAATATTTTACACTATTTTCAGTTGTTAATTATCAAGAAGATACTATAATTCGAACGGGCAGGCATTGATCGAAGCCCTACAAGCATAGTCCGAGGAGGTCAGAACGTATTGTGGTGTGCATGCCTTTTCGAAGGAAGCCTGAAGCAATACTGAGACGTCCACTTATCATTCTCGGGCCTTCGATCGATCCTGCCTTTTTTATTGAATTACATTGTAAAATGATGGCAATATGTTTATGTTAACAAAAACAAGGATGTCATCACGTGAACAAAAATTTTTTTACTCTAAAATATTTTATCTGCTTCATCATACTTTTCCTCTCGTTTTCTTGCAAAGCCGGTAATTATAGTTTTCTCAATGATGCTGCCATCAGTAATTTTACAACAGCTGATACAAAATTATTTATTGCTGCACAAGAAAAAGCATTGAATAGAACAAGAGATGGTGTAAAAGTTTCTTGGAGAAATCCGCATACTAAAGTATCAGGTTATGTTCTCCCTATTAAAACCGCAAACATCAACGGACAAACTTGCAGATGGTTAATTTTTTATAATAATGCCTATGGTGTAACAGGGAAAAATACTTTTAAATTTTGCAAAGTTGGCAGCGTGTGGCAAGCATTTCCTCCGTAGAAGAACTTAATTTTATTTAAAGGAGGTCTTAAAAAAGACCTCCTTATTTTATAACAACAATATTATTGCTTTTTAGTCAATATACATTGCACAGCTACAGGATCACCATCTGGTCTCATATCTGCAAACATCGAGAATTTACCATTTAAATAAATTTGTCCATTTTTCATGTTCATACTAAATTTAGAAATACCTGTCTCAATCGCAGAGCGGTTTGTACTATCTTTAATAAGAGCAATACCTTTTGTAATTAATGCGGATCCGTCTGCATTCCACTCATACGACATATGTTCAAAGGCAGTGAATTCTTCATTTGCGTCAGATTGACTTTGTAATCCTTTACCTATCCTAGATACATCACCATCAAAACTAATATAGTCAGCATCATTGTCGATAACCGTCGTTCCGCCTGGACCATTTCCACAATTAATCGACCATGTACCCGAAAAATCGGTATAGGGTTGTTGACTAGTTTTCTGAGCGACATTATGCGTTTTTACAATAGAAGGAATCGTTGATTTGTTTTTTGATAATACTTTGTCGATGATACTAGTTGCAAAAGTAGAGCTTGCAAAACTGCTAGCAACTAATAATAAAGCTAAAGATTTTTTATCCATGGTGGATATTCTCCAGATTAAAATGAAAATTATTTATAAGTGTTCAGACTTCATTCTTGAACGCGCGGATGAGTTTAAATTGCGTAAACAAATGAGTCAAGTTATTTAAAAAATTTTTTTATTATAAAATTTTTTATTGATTAAAAGAAAATATTTTCTTCCAATCTTTTTTCATACTCACAACCAACCATTTATTTTTAATAGCCACATTCATCAACGCATTTGAAAATGTGCCTACTTTTGAATTCGCTCCATAATCATATTCACGTACACCATCATCATGATGAACTAATAACATCAACGATGAATGATGATTTCGCATGGTATATTCAAGCATTTGCTGATCACCTGTTGAATTACCAAAAGAAGCAAAAGGTCTTCGTCCAGCAAACAAATAAATATCTTGTGGTTTACCTGCAAAAACATTATTGAATAATAATTTTGTGGTTTTGATTAAATCCGATTGACCGGTATGAAATTGAAAATGTGTTTGCGTTGCTGAGCCAATCACTTGTTCTGGCGGCACACCATAAACTTGTTGCGCATAAGCTCTCACAAAATCTTGTCCACCGCCTGTGACAATATACGTCTTGTATCCATTCGCCCGAAAATAATTTAATAATTCCAACATAGGTTGATAAACCAATTCTGTGTAATGACGATGCCAACGCACATCTCTTGCTTGTGAAAGCCATTGTTTAACGGATTGCGAGAATTGATCGACCGTCATGCCTGCATGTGTTGCAAATAAAGCTTGCATTAATATGTTTGGTTTTAATTGCAAAATCGCTTTTTTATTTCCTGATAAAATCGTTCGATAAGGTTCTTGATTTTTCCATTCAGGATGTTTTGGTGCTAATTGTTTAATTTGATCTAAAGAATAAACCACTTCGGTATAAATGGGTTGTTCTACCCATAATGTTCCATCTTGATCAAATGCTGCGATGCGCTCTTCAGGTGGAATATAGTTGGAATTTGATTTGTTCGTGGTGTCTTGAATAAATTGCATAATGGCTGTTTTATTGGGGCCTGCATTCCATGAGGGTAAAGGATCGATTGAAGCAGCATAGCTTATATTAATAAATAAAATAGATAAGAAAACTAAAAAAATGATACGAATTATTTTCATATTTTACCTCTATATAAAAAAGCTTAATTAAGAAAGCCTTCTGCGCGGCTGTCATCCTGAGCGTAGCGAAGGATCACTAAGAAAGTATTATGAATATGTTAGTGATCCTTCGCTACGCTCAGGATGACAGCCGCGCAGAAGGCTTTCTTACTAGCTTTATTTCTTTAAACTATTATAATTAAAGTCTGTTTGTCTAAAGGAGCGATCCATGGAATACGCAAACAAGTTTCTCAAATTATCCCTCATTGCAACTAGCATCAGCCTCATCGTAACCTGCCAACCTGCTTTTTCACAAGACTCCGCCAAAAAACCTAACATTGTTATGCTCATGACAGATGACACGGGCTGGAGTGATTTCGGTGCTTATTCTGGCGGTGGTTTGGGGCTTGGACACCCTACCCCTCATGTTGATCGCATAGCAAGAGAAGGGGCTGTATTCACTAATTGGTATGGGCAAGCAAGTTGTACAGCAGGCCGCGCTTCTTTCATCACAGGACGCATTCCCATTCGCTCAGCTTTATCTATTGTCATTGCACCCGGAGACAATAATTATCTTCGTAAAGAAACACCAACGATTGCTGAATTCTTCAAAAAAAATGGGTATTCCACTTATTTTTCGGGTAAATGGCACTTAGGTGATAAACCCATTTCCTATCCTATCGAACATGGTTTTGATGAAATGAAAAATTTTGCCGCTTATTATGCGGGCGTTTATGCTTATAATGACACTTCAAAATGGTTTCATCCCTGGTTTCCTTCTTTTAATCCCGTCATCAACAAAATGTATAACAGCATGGTTAATTTAGGTGAATGGGAAGGTAAAGCGGGTGAAACAGCAAAAAGAGTTGGTACGATTGATTACGATAGTCTTTCTACTTTTGATGTCAAACAAACAGATTCTGCCGTTCAATATATCAAACAGCATGCTAAGGATAGTCAACCATTTTTCATGGATGTTAATTTTATTAAAATGCACAACCCAACGAATGCCGCACCTCAATTTCAAGGAAAATCACATCTCGGCGATTATTCAGATTCTTTAATGGAATTAGATTCAAACATTGGCCGAATCATGGATACCATTCGTGCGGTTGCCCCTAACACGATTGTTATTTTAACAGCAGATAATGGCGCTTGGTTAGATGCGTATCCTGATGCAGGCACAACACCTTTCCGCGGCGAAAAAGGATCTGCATTTGAAGGCGGTTGGCGTGTACCAGGCATTATGTGGTGGCCAAGTCATATTCCAGCTGGTGTGCAATACACAGAAATGATGTCACATATTGATTGTTGGGCAACACTTGCTGGTATGGTAGGCATCACACCGCCGCCACATGATTGGGTCGATAATAATGGCAAAGGCATTTATTTTGATAGTATCGATAACAGCGCTTATATTTTAGGAAAAGCACAACATTCTGCACGAAATTCTTGGGTCTATATTGATGGCGAAACATTCCAAGGCGTACGTGCTGATGTAAGAGGCGATCCCAATGAACCTTGGGTCAATATCGCTTGGAAATATTTATATACCGCTAAAGATTCTTGGTTAGGGAGTGAAGCCAATTTAGGTGCGATTGGCGCATTGTATAATTTAACCATGGATCCTTATGAAAAATACGACATGATATTTAATGGCGCAGCACCCGCTCGTGTCTTAACAACTTCACCAGGCCGTTATTCAGGTCAAGATAATGGTTGGGTGATGGCGCTCATTGGTCCTGTGATTGAAAATTTCGATCAAACACTTATGAAATATCCTAATCTCAAACGGTTCCCCGGCGGCGCTTCAACTGATTTGGTACCGAATTTACAAGTGCCAGAAAATCCATTGCCATTATTAAAAGATCAACCGACATTACCTCAAGTCACGAGTGTGGGAGGATAGAATGGAAGTATAAATATATTATCAAATTAATAAATTAAAGTTTACTTAAACGGTTTTAGTTTTTGTGGAAAAACAAATTCCACAATCGCACCATTATTACCGACTGCCAATGCTTTATTAGTTCGACTCCAAAATGATACTGCATTTAGACTAACTTTTGATTGCTTCTTCCATACATATTGTGATTCACAATCAATCAAACCAGCATGCTGAGGTCCCACCACAAAAATGTAATTAAGATCCTGAGATAAACAAACTGAAGACCAATAATATTGCGGCAAAATTGGAATAAGGTTCCAATCTAAGCCGCCATTTTTTGTAATGGCCAAATTAGCTTCGCCTTTATCAGGTATTTTGTAATCTCCGCCAGCAATCACACCAATCCCATTGTCTTGAAAGAAAACAGAATGAATTCCAGAAGTTGGTGAGTCATGCATGATAGGTGTTAATGCGACATCCCATTTTTTTCCTCCATTTCTCGTATAATATATTCGTGCATTATTTCTACCTGTAACAAACCAAGCATCTAATTCACCATAGGCTGTCATACAACTACCGCTAGCAGCAAAAGCAGCTTCATTTTCAAGTGCAGGTGGTATTGCCGCTTCAGGAATACTCGACCAAGATAGGCCGCCATTTTCAGTGAGATAAATATTAAATTTTTGGGTATGAGGATTAGGATCGCTTAATATCATACCTCTTTTATTATCCCAGAATGCCATGCAATTAAAAAAATCATATTCTTTGCCAATAAGTTGTAATGCCCAAGATTGTCCGGCATTTTCTGTTTTATAAACACGAGATAATGATCCTTCACCAACACTCATAACATAAGCCGTAAATGCATTAAAAGCTTTAATATCGCGAAAATCTAAATTTTCTGCTCCATTCACTTGGCTTAATTTCCAGAATTTCCCTTTATCCTGAGTGAAAACAATCGTTCCATTTGTACCACTTGCCCAAGCAACTGAAGATGAAGGTGTACTAAGCCCACGTAAATGAGAATCAGTTGAACAAGGACTTTTAAGAAATTTAATAAATCCATCTCGATAATCAAATAAATCCGAAATTTCACTATATTTTGTTAATGAGATAACATCTTCTCTTCTTAAGTGATGTTTGATTCCCATTAATTGCGCGAGATTAAGCCCTACTAATTCATCTAATGCTTGATGTATCGTCAAACCATGATATTCTATTAAATCTTCTATTGGATCAAAATAATTAGCATTAAATAACTGATAAGATGAATGTTGTAATTCTTCAGTTGTTAATCCTTTATGTTTATATTTTACTAATAAACGCAAATGAAAATATTTAGTTAATCCTTTAACATCACTTCGTTCCAAGCCATCAAGAATAGCATGTAATTGATCTGAAGATAAACCTTCCATTTCATCAAAAGCTTGAGTAAGAGAAAATTTTTTAACTCTGATCAAAAAAACAAGCGTTACCCAATGTATCTCACTAAATGAATTACCATACCAGTAACGTTGACGTATTTCATCTTCGCATATAAATTCAAGATTAGCTTTTTTTTCCCATTTATTTAATTCTCTTATAGATTGATAATCGCTACTAAACATAAAAACCTCGCTTTATTACGTATGCTAATTTATCCATGCAATATGCCCATCCGGTCTTACTAAAATAGCTTGTTCTTTCGTTAATCCATAACAAGTATAATAATCTTGATTAACAAAATTTAAATCTTTTCCCATCACAAATATTTTTTTAGGATACTGATCTGGAATAGGCAATTTCAATTTTTTAATTTCACAATGCTCACCTACTAACAAAACATAATCCGTTTCAAACAAATCAATTGTAGAAATAAGATGACCATTATACGAAAACCAACAATGCGGTGCACGCATCCCAACAACCGCTTCATTTTTAAAATGATTAGGATCATACGATGGGATATCACTACTGGCAGGATACAATGCTTGAGATTGGTAAATAAATCCCACATCTAATCCAAGATGATTAAGATGTTTAGTTTGTTCATTCAATCCTTGATGAAACGCATCATGATTCCCTTCTGCAAGTGATATAAAAATATCTCTTAAGCGATTGGCATTAACAACACTCCAGTCCATTGTCGTTTGTGCAAGTGGCAAACGTTCCTGTTCATAACTATCTAATAAGCTTTGATCAGCATAACCATGCAAGACATAAGCTAATTTCCATGCTAAATTATGCGCATCACCAATCCCCGTATTCATTCCCATCCCACCAGTAGGCGGAATACGATGCGCCGCATCACCGCATAAAAATATTCGACCATGTCGATACTGCGTTGCATTTAATGCAGCCATTTCCCACTTAGAAATATTAATCATTTTGACTGCCAAATCAGATTCACCCACCGTTGCGCGAACCAATTCACAGCCTTGTTCTGTATTAATCATTTCATTAACATCCATTAACCGTTTAGAAAAAATCCACCGGTGTTTTAAATCAACCGCCATCATCACACGACCCATTTGTTCTTTATCAGTAAAAGCTAATACTGCAAATGGTTTATCAGAAAGCCAAGGTGATAAATCTGTTTCACAATAAACACTCACATGTGTGCCTAAATGAGAAATACCATTCATATCAATGCCAAGTGCTTTGCGTACAAAACTATTTGCGCCATCGGCTGCAATAAGATACTCACAACGTAATTTAATTTGCGTATGATCAATAAGATTTTCGATTTCACAATAAACAAACTGATCATCTTGTTCGATATGACTCACTCGACTATTAAAATATACTTTACTATTTTGCTGAGTATTAAGATGAGTTAAGAGTTTTTGTTCAAAAATATCTTGAGATAATAAACATGATTCTGTCGGACTAATTTCTTCATTTTCTTTTGCAATCGAAACATCCCCTTGTATTTCACCTTTTAATCGATTCATCCAAAGAAATCGTCGTGCTGTTATTGGTAATTCTGATTCACGCATGGCTTGTTCG
>JABDCN010000028.1 GCA_013288125.1 Gammaproteobacteria bacterium | reverse complement strand
TGCAGCAAATGGAACAGTTACCATAAACATCAATCAACAAAAAAATAACAGGGTGAGAGTGGCAGTTAGCGATAAAGGGCCAGGGATCTCCAATGAATTTCGATCTCACGTTTTTGAAAAATTTGCTCAAGCAGACACATCATCGGCAAGGGAGCGAGGAGGGACGGGACTTGGATTGAGTATAAGCAAAGCCATCGTTGAAAAACATGGTGGAAATATAAACTTTCAAACCAAACTCAATGAGGGTACGACATTTTATTTTGACTTACCTATCAAAACAGCCAAGAAAACTGTTAAAAAGAAACAACGAAGGAATTAATCTATGCCAAGTCATGAATTAAATAAAATTTTATTAGTTGAAGACGATGATGACGTTCAAACTATCGTGAGGTTTTCGTTAGAAAAGCGTGCCACATTTACCGTGAAATACTGTAGTTCAGGTAAAGAAGCATTACAAGAGGCTGAAAATTTTTCGCCCGATTTAATTTTACTTGATATGATGATGCCGGGCATGGATGGTATTACAACTTTCCAAGCTCTACGCAAAATACCCTCACTCGCAGATACCCCGGTGATTTTTATGACAGCTAAAGCACAATCTAACGAAATTGCGCAATATAGAAAATTAGGTGCATTGGATGTAATTTCAAAACCATTTAATGCCAGAAAATTAGCTGATACATTGCGCGAAATATGGAAGAAATATAATGGGCAACGAAATTCATGATGAGTTTGAAGATTTGATAGCTCAATTCATGTCAACTTTGCGAGTAATGCTAAAGCTCGTTTGACTCAAACATAACAGAATCTGTAATAATACGCCGCGTGGCATTAAATTTAGCGCCAAATTTTTCGACACCTTCAGCGCGCATGACTTCTGCATGATTGCTCAAGTAATTCTCTAGATCTGCATAGGAATTAACAAGGTAGCTGATGCGCAATCTTTTTTCCGATGTGTGTTGATGTTCTATCAAGCCAATTTCTGCTTTTTTAAAACCAGTAAATTGCAGCATTTGTTTAATATGTTTTACTAACCATGTGTAATATTCACTATAAATATCATTTTCAACATTTACATTCACTTCATAAATAACCATGACTAACTCCTAAACGGCTTCTAAAATAGCCGCGACACCCATGCCGCCCGCCGTGCAAATGGAGATAAGACCACGGCCGCTACCTTTTTCTTGCAGCATTTTGGCAAGCTGGCCGACAATTCTTGCGCCGGTTGCAGCGTAAGGGTGGCCAAGTGCAACGCTGCTGCCTTTGACATTTAATTTATTTCTGTCGATGGATCCCATTGCTTTATCACGGTGCAAAACTCGCCGGCAGTAATCATCCGATTCCCAGGCTTTCAGATTGCACAGCACCTGTCCTGCGAAAGCTTCATGAATTTCGTAGAAATCAAAATCCTGCAATGACAAGCGATTACGTTCCAACAATCTGCTCACCGCAATGGTAGGTGCCATGAGCAAACCTTCGCCGTGTACATAATCAACCGCCGCTGATTGCGCATCCACAAAACGCGCGAGCAGGGGGAGAGTAGATTGTTTTGCATATTCATCCGTTGCTAAAAAAACCGCGGCTGAGCCATCGGTTAGGGGGCTACTATTACCGGCAGTCAGCGTGCCTTTGCTGGTAAAATCAAATGCAGGTTTTAATCTGGCAAGTTTTTCCAGCGAGGTATCACCACGAACAATCCCGTCTTTTTTACTGCCCATATATTCCATGACCAAATCATCATAAAAACCTTCCTGATAAGCCTTGGCGGCATTTTGGTGGCTTTTTAAGGAGAGTTCATCCTGATCAAGGCGTGGTATCTGCCATTCTTGCACCATTAATTCGCAATGTTGGCCCATGGAAAGATGCGTGCGTGGTTCAACAACCGCTGGCGATTGAGGTTTAAAATCAGAGGGCCGGAATGACAGTAAAATTTTTAATTTGTCCTTGATTGTTTTTGCTTGTTGAAACGCAATCAGTTTACGTGCAAAGGAACGCTGCATCATCACGGGATAATCGCTGTTAGTGTCAACGCCGCCAGCAATGCCGCAGTCCATTTGAAAATTAGAAATTCTGAGTGCAATTTGCATGGTGGTATCAAGGCTTGTGCCGCAAGCACGTTGTACGTTGTAGGCCGGCGTATGTGGATCAAGTTCCGTGCTAAGCACGCACTCGCGCGCCAGGTTCCAGTCAGATGAATTGTGGACGAGCGCACCAAGTGCCACATCACCCATTATTTTTCCTTGTAAATGTAATTTACTGACCAATGACCGCAACGCTGCTGTCATCAAATCTTGTGTCGTTATATCGCGATATCGGGTCCATGATTTTACGAATGGGGTACGTGAGCTTCCAATAATATAAACAGGCCTTGTTTTCATGTCGAAATTCCATTTTCGTTAAAGTAAAGACAGAACCTAACTAGCCGCGCGTTTTTGAGCGCAAATAGCGGGTGATTCAACGCTGCAAACGACTTGCACTGTTTCACAGCGATACCAAATCGCTGGCGCTTGAAAAGGCCTCGTTCGTGCTTCAGCATAAATAACGTATGAGCCTTTGGGGCAAGTGCCTTGTGTCGTACCTGCAGCTACACGCTGGCGGTAACAGCAATTAGATCCTAATTTTATTTTGCTGAGCGTGGCGACATTCGTGCTGTCAGGATGATCATCTTTCGCTTGTGCAAGTAGTGTGAAAGTAAGAATGGCAAGACAGAGCAAGGAATACAGTGTTTTATTAAGCATAAGTTTTACTCCGTAAAATCCTAATAATCCTACCAGAAAAGAAATTTGATCACCAGATTCGATTAAAAATTTACTTCAGCATAATTATTTAACATATTGATTATTAAATGATTTAGTGAGATAATTTCTCCCGTACCGTTTAATCATTTTTTAGAGACTGTAAATATAAACCCTATATTTTAATGTATTTCATCCTGGAAGCTGAATATCTGTGCTTCACATGATAAACTAATTTTTATTTTATTTCGTTGATTATTAAATGTTAACTACCTTACAAGAATTGTCACAACAATTTTACGCGGCGATCAAGGCTGCTTTTCCCGAATTTGATTTTGCACCGCATACTGTCGAAATCACGCCAAGCACCCAGGATAAATTTGGTCACTACCAATTTAATGGAGCGATGAAATTAGCAGGGCTCCTGAAAAAAAAGCCGCGCGAAGTGGCGGAAGCAATCGTCGCGCAACTTAATTCAGGCTCATTAAAGCATGGGCTGATAGATAAATTAGACATTGCCGGGCCTGGTTTTATTAATATCTGGCTTAAGCCTGATTATCTTGCGCAACGTTTGCAAACCATGTTGTCCAGTCCACATTTAGCCATTGCAGAAGTTAAGCCGAAACAAAAAATCATTATTGATTTTTCCAGTCCTAATACAGCTAAGGAAATGCACGTCGGTCATTTGCGCTCAACGATTATCGGCGATTGTTTATCACATTTATTTGAATTTTTGGGCTATGATGTGTTGCGACTTAATCACATCGGCGATTGGGGCACGGCGTTTGGCATGTTGATTGCCTATCTGAAGGAAAATGCGCCCGCTGTATTAGCCGGTACGGAAAAAACTGATTTAACGCATTTGGTCAATTGGTACCGTGAATCGAAAAAACAATTTGACGCTGATTCCGATTTCAAAAAGCGTTCGCAACTGGAAGTAGTAGCGATTCAATCAGGTAATCCAGCATCCATCCAGGCATGGGAAATTATTTGCGATATTTCGCGCAAAGCGTATCAGGAAATTTATGATTTGCTTGATGTGGAAATTATAGAACGCGGTGAATCATTTTATAATCCGCTGTTAGCCGATATTGTTGCCGATCTTGAAAAAAAGAAATTAATTACGCTTTCCGATGGTGCTAAATGTATTTTCATTGAAGGGTTTGCTAACCGCGAAGGGGATTTGCTACCGCTGATAGTGCAAAAATCGGATGGCGGTTACAACTATGCAACGACTGATCTTGCAGCCATTCGTCACCGCATTCAGGATGAAAAAGCCGACAGGCTTATTTACATCACTGACGCGGGACAAGCGACGCATTTTGCGATGATATTCAAGGCCGCTGAACTTGCTGGTTATTTAGACTCAAGTAAAGTGGTTGTTAATCATGTGCCATTTGGTTTGGTATTGGGCGCAGATGGTAAAAAATTTAAAACACGTTCGGGTGATACAGAGCGTTTGATTGATTTATTAACGACAGCTATCACAGAAGCAAAACGAATTCTCATGGAACGAGAAGTCGATATGGGTGAGCAACAATTGACGGAGACAGCGGAAGTATTAGGCATTAATGCCATTAAATATGCCGATCTTTCGTCCAACCGCACCAGCGATTATGTTTTTAGTTATGACCGCATGCTGCGTTTTGAGGGCAATACTGCTGCTTTTTTAATGTATTCTTACGTGCGTATTAACGGTATAAAACGCAAGGTTGGCGTTGATATTGCAAGTATTAAAGAAGCACTTGAATTAAAGCATCCATCTGAAATAGCGCTTGCCATTCATTTAGACCAGTTCGCTATGACGCTTGATCAAATGACTAAAGATCTTTCTCCACATCGATTAACTGAATATTTGTATAATCTGGCCGAACGTTTTAATGCTTTTTTCCGTGATTGCCGAGTGGAGGGTGATCCCGCGCAAAATTCGCGTTTATTATTATGCGAAACAGCGGCGCAAGTAATGCGTCAGGGTTTTTATATTCTAGGCTTAAAACCCCTGGAAAGAATGTAGTTTTTGGAGGACGTTATGATGAAAAAATTTTTATCTATACTTTTAATTATATTAATGAGCGCTGGATTGGCTATCAACGACGCGGCAGCCAAACGTTTTGGCGGTGGACGCAGTTTTGGCATGACGCGCAGCGTCAGTAGTTATTCCGTCGGTCGCACAGCCGCAGCGCCAGGTGCTTTTGTTTCCCCGGCAAGAAAATGGTTGGGGCCGTTAGCAGGTTTTGCCTTAGGTGGTTTATTAGGTCACTTTTTATTTGGACAAGGATTGGGTGCGGGCTTACTTAATTTATTCATGTTTGGCGCCATATTGTATTTTGCGATGCGCTGGCTGCGAAACAAAATGTCATTTGCCACGCAGCCTAAAACTAATGTGTGGATGAGAAACGAAATGGCGGAAACAATAAACGGTTCTCAACAAAATTATCAAAATAGAGCAAGCGTTCAAGATTACCCTGCGGGCTTTCACGCAGAAACTTTTTTGCAGGATGCCAAAAAGCAATTTCTGGAATTACAAACGGCGTATGATCAAAAAAATTTAGTAAAATTACGCGATACCACCACGCCTGATGTGTTTTCTGAAATTAAGATGCAATTGCAAGAGCGTGGCGACGTAGAGAATAAAACAGATGTTATCCGGTTAAACACGCAATTATTGGATGTGACAAAAGAATATCATTTGATAGCCGGCGCAGAAATGGAAGTGGTGGTGGCAAGCGTGTTATTTTCGGGATTAATTAAAGAGCATGCAAATGATGCTGCGTCTGAATTTAAAGAAATTTGGCATTTACAAAAAGACACGTCAGCATCGCATTGGTTAGTGGCCGGCATTCAACAGCATTAATCACATGAAAAGACAATGAATTCGTTGGAATTTATACTAATAAATCAAGGAAGGTTTATAATATAAAAAGAGCATGAGGAGACTTCTGTTATGGTTAATCTTGAAGTCGCTAAAATTGACCCAGCAAGTGTCTTTAAAACACCCCACGACGTTGTCGATGAAACAACGTTGTCGCGTTCCGAAAAAATTGATATTTTGCGTCGCTGGGCATATGACGAACGTGAGATGTCTGTTGCAGAAGAAGAAAATATGCAAAGCGCTGCTGACAATGATCACAGTATTATTTTAGATGAAATTTTACACTCCTTAATCGAACTAGGTGTCGATAAAGATCAGGATTCGCCGCCGCCTACTAAACAAGGATAAGTTTTCAAAATACTTTCAAATGCTTACTTCCATTTCAGGGTTATGACTAATTTACCTGACGCTGGTTTTCAGCTAGATTGGTAGATAAGAAGAAAAAGATTTTGCATTCACTAACATGACGACAAAATGATAAGGAGTAATCATTATGGCTACCGCCCTTAAAAAACATAAGCATAAAAACACCGATCTGTACGATGATGTTGAAAAAATCAAGGCAGCATTATCGGACACCACGTTTGGTGTAAGAAGTTTATTGGGTGATGCTTATTATCAATCATTGGAAAACATGCGTGAAAAATCAGCCGTTGTACGCGGCAACATGACTGACTACATTTCTGATAATCCCTTCAAATCAGTTAGCATCGCTGCTGTCAGTGGATTGATAGTAGGGTTCTTGCTGAAGAGGAAATAAATTTTATCCTAGCGGGTGGTATCGGATTATTACTGTTTATTCTCATCATCTTAATTTTAATGGGAAGAGTGTAGGGCAGTATAGCAAACCGCAGAAGGTGTAGATTATGTATGGCACTTCTGCGGTAAACATTCCCGGGTTAGGTAAAGGGAACCAACATGCAACCAAAATGGATGTTCGGCGTGTTGCTTAGTTGTGGATTAGGCATTTTAAGCCTGTCAACTTATAGTCAAATTATCGAACTCGATGGCTCACCGTTTGCGACGCAAAACGCACCTATGCCGGAATATATACGACGTCCAGCCGAAAAAGTCATTATTGTCAATCCCGCCGAGCATGTGTGGGGTGCTTATTCGGCGAATGGCAAACTGATTCGCTGGGGTATCGCAACAGCTGGCGCGGATTTTTGCAGGGACATGCAAGGTTCCTGCCGCACTAAAACAGGCGTTTTCAGAATTTATTCAGCAGGGAGCGACAATTGTGTCTCTAATCAATTTCCGCTTGGCGTAGGTGGAGCATCGATGCCTTATTGCATGTATTTTAATGGTAGCCAGGCATTGCATGGCTCAAATGAAGTTGAGTATGAAAACAGCAGTCATGGTTGTGTGCGCATGCATGTGGATGATGCAAAATGGCTGCGCTATCATTTTGTCGAAGCACCGAACGCGGCCAATCAATATCGCGGGACCCAGGTTATCATTCAATCTTATTGATTTTTCCCCGGCAATTCCAATAAAAAGAGCAGGATTGATCGAAGGCCCGAATAATTAAAGTGGATGTCTCAGTGATGTCTTAGGCTTCCCCGGAAGGGCATGCACACTTCATCATCTCTCTGACTTCCCAGGCTTTGCTTGTAGGGCTTCGATCAATGCCTGCTCGGATGAAATTATACGCATTTGTAGGTGGTATTCAAGCGTTCTGGGATGGTTCCCGGATTACCCCCGCAAAAAACGCGGGATTCATCCGGGCTACATATTTATCTTCATCCGGGCTACATTGAACATTCAAGCGTTAAAAATAAGGACATTCACATGAGCACGGCGCGTATTAAAGAAGTGATTGAAGATTCAAAAGCCTCCGCCGATCGTTCTCTTGCGCTAGCGGAACGAACCAAACAGACAGGAATTAATACGGTAGAAAACTTACAGCATCAAGGCGAACAACTCAAACGTGCCCAGGATAATGTCGATGAAATTTTATATAAACAACAAAAAGCTGCGCGTCATATTGCGGTGATTGACAGTATAGGGGGATGGGTGAAAAATAAATTTTCATTGCGCCGCAAAAAAAGAAATCATGTCGAAGAAGACAATAAAAAAATAAAAAAAGAAGCGAAAAAAATCGCGAAAAAAGAACGTATTGTCCCAATGAAAGTAAAGTCTGATGCTGAAATGCAAGAACCCATTGATTACGATTTATTGGACGCAGATGATAAACAGGACTTGCAGCATACCAATGATACAGTGGAAAAAATCAGCGATGTGGTTGATGGCTTGAAAGAAATTGCCTTGATCCAGAGCAAGGAATTGGATGAGCACAATCAACGTTTGCCAACACTGAAAAAAACGCTCCGTAAAGCTGAAATTAATACTGACATACAAGTGCGTCGGATCAGTAGGCAATAGGCGGTTTTTTAAGTATAATTGACTATCATAATAATAAAAAATGTCAAATATACAAGCACATAAAGCATAAAGGGCAAAGATGAATATTCGCGATCTACTAATATCACAAGTAACATCCCAAGCCTCGGGAGATTTATTACCTGAAAAACCTGCTTGTCCACTACCAACAAAGCAGGAAATCAAAGCAAGCTTATTAAAGGATATTGTAAACTTAAAAAATTTCCTGACTGATGCACGCTTGAATAATTTCGAGATAAATTCACGCGTAAAATTGCATGCGCGTTTTCGTAGTAGCAGACAAGTTTACACGAAAGATCAGCTGTTAACAAAAAGAATACTGTCCCTTATTCATGTGATAGATGTAATTAGAAAACATACTAAAAATGAGAATGAATTACAAAGAATTAAAGAATTTTTAGAGCTAACAAAAAATTGTCTTGAAGATATAATTGGCTTTCAGGAAAAAAATAAATCTAATTTTATCCAAACTCAAACTCCACTTTTACAAACAGACTTTCCTGGAGAAAATGCACGCGAACAGGAAAAAAACAAGGCTGCTGCAATTAATGCACGAGTTCAGCGTTATCTTAAGGACACTCAATGCTATCGAAACTTTCCGAAAAAGAGATGGCGTAATTTAACCAGGCCAATTTTGAATTTATGCAAATCTTTAAATTCAGTTTTTACAACTAGCCTGGAAAGTATTGGCTTATTTGCAAAACCAGCTTCTCGTCATGTAGGGTTGGATAAGAATTATGATTGGCGAGATTTAGGCGACAAAGCCAATCAATTAGCTGATTTTATAAGGAACACGCGGTGAAAAAACTTTACACTAGCGAAAATCGAATATTGCTTTATTTACTTAAAGCAAAACTTGAAGCGCAGCAAATTTTTTCTATCATGAAAAACGAAGCCGTTTCAGGGCCCGCTGGCGGCGAAGTTCCGCCTGTTGTGGCCAAACCTGAACTATGGATCATCGAAGATAAAGACTATCCGGTTGCTGAACGTATTCTAAACGAAGAATTATCCACTCTGGCCAAACCAGCCAAATCTTGGGAATGCCCAGCCTGCCATGAAACCTTGGAAGGCCAGTTTGATGTCTGCTGGAACTGTGGTCATAGCCGGTCAAACAAATAAGTAGGGTTGGGTTTTAGTAAGTTTTTGATTATACTCAAAGATGACGGACAAATAGTATAGTACAAGGAAAGGGATGCCCATTCTCTCAGCAACCACACGAAAGTTATTTCGTTTCATTTTTAATTTTTTCTTAGCCAACGCCTGTTTGTCTTTATTAATCGGCATTAATTACATCACAATTTTGCCTGATTTTGCGCAGATGACAAATGGTCCGTCTGCCACCGCATGGATCTGGTTTTTTCTCGTCATATCTTTTATCGCGCAAATTGCATTGGTAGTTTTCGTCTCTTTCTTGTTGGTCTTTCTGATCAATTGTTTATTGCCACGACAGTGGCTTATTGTTCCTTTATCTATTTTGTTAGGTGCGGCCGTAATATTTTGCCTGATAGGCGACAGTATTGCGTTTAGGCTCTACCACATGCATTACGCCGCGGTCGGCATCGAAATTTTTAAAGTGAATGCCTTGTCACAAGTTATTTCTTTTTCAGTTGCCGAAGTTTTAAAATTGGTCATCGCGGGTTTTGTGCTTTTTTTACTGGAAAGTTTAATTGCATACCAAACCTGGAAACGAACAAAATTAGATGGTAACGGCCGTTGGCGTTATATATTGGCCGGCATTTTTGCAGGTTGCGTGGCGGCATCCTACGGCTTTAATTATGCCGCGAGAAACACCGCAAACCTTCTCAGTGAAAATAATCGTTATTTAATGGTAAAAGCCACGCGTTTTCTGCCTTACTATGACGAACTTTATCAAATGCTCGTACCGTTTAGCGATAAAACTCAGCGCATCAAAACCATGGCGGGAGAAATTAATTTCACGCCTTACAGCAATCGTCATCCGCTGGATTATCCAAAACATGTGCTGCAATGCCAGCCTGAAAGTAAACCTTTAAATATCGTTGTTATCGTCGTTGATACTTGGCGGTTCGATGCCATGAGTGCCGAGGCAACGCCGAATATTTATCAATTCGCCAAAAAAGCCGCGCAATTTCAAAATCATTGGAGCGGCGGAAATTGCACGAAAAGCGGCTTATTTTCTTTTTTTTATGGATTACCGGGCAATTATTGGGGAGCGTTTTTAAGGCAGCAACGTGGGCCTGAATTAATCCATCAACTCGTTAAAGCAAATTATAAAATGGCTGTTTTTGCAAGTGCGGCGCTAACTTTTCCCGCATTTGACCGTACTGTGTTTCAAGAAATAAAGCCGTTAATCAGGCTTACGCCAGGCGAAACGACTGTGGCGCGTGACGAAAGGATCACGAAAAATTTTAAGCAATTTTTGCTATCCCGTGATGCGCGGCAGCCATTTTTTAGTTTTATTTTTTACGATGAGGTGCATAATTATTGTGAACCAACGACTCCTGACCAACACCCTTTTAAACCCTGGCTTAAAATTTGTAATCGCCTCATGCTAAAGAAAAGCAGTAATCCACGACGTTATATGAAGCGCTACTTGAACTCAGTGTATTTTGTGGATAGTCAAATAAAACAAGTGTTCGATGCTTTGCAAAAACAACATTTATTTAAAGATACCATTGTGATTGTCACGGCAGATCACGGGGAAGAAATTAATGACCATCATTCTGGATATTGGCAGCATGCCAGCGCTTATACGTCATATCAGCTGCATACGCCGTTACTCGTTTATTGGCCTGGTGAAAAACCCCGAATTTATAAGCATTTTACGACGCATTATGATTTTGTACCCACTATCATGACACGCGTCTTGCATTGCCAAAATCCGAGTAGTGATTATGCAATCGGTGAATCGTTATTTAGCATAGTCACGCGGCCGGTCTTAATATCCGGCAGTTACGCCGATTATGCTATTATTAGCAAAGATCAAATTGCGCGGATTTATCCGGGTGGCGATTATGGTCTGGATGATGGAACAGGGCAGCCGCTTGCAAACCGTTCATTGCAGCCGCAGCCTTTACAACAGGCATTTAATTATTTGCATCATTATTTTAAATAAGCAGGTTTCAGCGCATGGAAATTGTATTTTTATTTTATGACGGCATGACGGCACTCGATGCTATCGGGCCGCACGAAATTCTTTCTCGTTTGCCGGGTGCCGTTGTCAAGCTGGCGGCTATTTCCGCAGGCGATATACTCACGAGTTCTGATTTGATCATGAAAGCGGATTATGCCTTGTCTGACGTGCAGCGTGCCGACATACTCGTCATCCCGGGTGCAAAAACAGCGACAAGTTTACGCAAATTTCCGGCCATTCTTGAATGGATAGATAAGGTCCACCAAACGACTACCTGGACGACGTCTGTGTGCACAGGCAGCTTGATTTTAGGTGCGGCTGGCTTGTTATCAGGCGTCAAAGCAACTTCACACTGGGCGACGCTGGAGCGTTTGTCTGCTTATGGCGCGATACCTGTATCCGAGCGCATCGTGGAAAGCGGGAAAATAATAACGGCAGCGGGTGTATCGGCTGGCATTGACATGGCTTTAATGCTTGCCGCCAAAGTATCGGGCGAACAGGTTGCCAAAACATTACAACTTGCCATTGAGTATGATCCAGCGCCGCCATTTGACGCGGGTTCGCCAGCTAAAGCCGGCCCTGAATTAGTCAACGCGTTGCGCGCCAAAATGCTTAATGTATTTGAAAAAAAGTAGACCCTAGGTCTTTACGGCAACTTTCAAGATAACAGGGTAACTGATAAACTAATGCTTTTAAATGGAGATCAAAATACATGATGTTAGCCAAAAAAATAATGGTTGCTGCAACTTTCGCTATGCTATTGGCAATTAATCCTTTGCAGGCAAATGCAGCGGACAAAGCGACTAGTACGAAATTAACTTCGGCAGAAGTAGGGACGTTAGCAACGATTGCGGCGATTGATACGGATGAAATCATGCTCGGCGTTTTAGCTTCTAACAAGAACCCCAGTTCAGGCATAGCTGATTTTGCCAAGATGATGATCGATCAACACGGTAGTAATCTTACGCAAATTTTGCAAATGGTAAACACTTTGCATGCACTGCCGTTAACGGGTGGCGAAGCTGATAAAATGGCTGCTGATGGTAAAAAAGCAATGCTGACGCTGGGCGGATTGGATGGCACGCAATTTGCTACGGCGTATGTTGATGCAATGGTAAAAGGACATCAAGCCGCACTGGATCTTATTGATCAGCATCTCATGAAAACAGCTAAATCAGATGAAGTAAAACAGTTTTTGACTAGCACTCGTGAAGCGGTTAGTCATCATTTGGAAGAAGCTAAAAAGCTGCAAGCTGAGATGAAGGCTTAGTATAACGTTGTGGAACAGTCGTAGTCGTAGGTTGGGCTGAGCGTTGTGTGCGAAGCCCAACAAAGAATACCAAGTTTGTTGGAAAGTATTTTTATGAGTGAGGTCATTTTTTTAAAATATGTGATACTTCTTCGCTTTCTATGTTTATCTTCGGAGATTCCTTCATTAGCTGTGGCAGTAATGCTTTAACGGATTCTCGATTTAACTGACCACCCGTATTAAGAATCTGGTTTTTTATTTCGGTATTTTTTAATAATTCACAAGACCAAATTTCGCTTATTTTTGGTGTTTTAAACAGGCTTTGTTGACTTCTTGCGACACTTGAAGCTTCCTTTATATCAGGATACATTTTATAAATAACATCGAGTATCAGTTTATCAATCCTATCTGGTTCGCCTAGATATGTTTTTAATCTGCCTTTTTTAGCGCTTAAACTATCTAATATTCCATATAATTTTGTGAGTGATTCCAATACTTTTTTCTGATTTAATTCAGGCTCGCCCGCAATTTCATGCATTTCCTGACTTAAGTCATGCAATTGAGTGGCTTTGTCATGATGACCTGGCGTATGTGCATGTACGAGTTCACCAAACCTTTTCACGGGTGATTTTTTCTTGCCGTATTTCTCCGTATATTTAGTTGCGGCAGCGTCCAAGTGATCTGCCAAAGCATTCACTGCATGAAATGTTTCAACATGGATGGCAATAATGTCTCGTTCATTTCTGAGCCCCATACTGAATCTCCGATATATCTTTTTTTTAGATGTATCTATTTCAGTATAGCATTCCCATTTTAACTTAAGGTTAAGTAAGCCATCAGCGTAAATGCTTATTTATGTGTGGGTTTTTTTTCAGTTTCAGCTTGCTGATAAACTTCTGCAGTCTGTTTGACATGGAATGTTGATAATGGGCTAGTTGAAACTGAGGCAGTTTTTTTGGCTTTATCATCCAGGAAACCCAGGCTATCTAGCTTATAAATTAAATTATCGTCGTTGTCATAAGGATAAAATAAATTTTTCATTTTAGTACCCATCATCTTGCCCACCAATTCTCTGGAATCGATGCCAAGTCCTTTAATCCGCTGATGAAAATTACCCGATTTATCGTTAATTAAAATTATTTTTCCGTTATGGACATAAAATTCACCTGCACCAACAACGCCAAGACGTTCTTCTTCTGAATTAATTAATGTGCGATGCCCTGATGGAATAAGTGGAATGACACGCAATTCCAGCAACGATTGCATTTTGGGAGAGGACGTTGGATTAGTGTCAGCTGTAATGGGTGCTGGTATTTCTTTTGCGGCGATGACGTAAATATAAGGACCATCTTTTGCTAACACTGGCATATCAGGTGCTTTGCCATAAAGCTGTAACATTGCTCTAAATGGCACAGTGTAAAGCAAATCATCTTTTTCAAATAGACAAACGCTTGTTAATCTGCCAGACGACATTTGTTTTTTATCTTCGAATTCCTTGAGTGGCACGAGTGGAGAAGCATCATTTAATATTGATGGCAGTTCGCTTGCAACAAGCGGTTGATAACCCAGCTCAACAAATTTGCTTACGTTTTTAGTAAAATGATTTAAATTATTTTGAAATTCTTTCAGGTCGCTTGTTGAAACAGTGCGAACTATTCTTAATGCAGCATCACGGCGTTGCATGCCAGATGTGGCTTGTGGAAGAGAGGGTTTTTCTTTTTTAGACTCAAAGCTTTTGGCGCGCAATAATCGGTGAGCAGATTTAGGGTTCTTTCCTCTAACACTGTCTGCTGATGCGGCTGGAATTTTGCCAAGCGCGGCTTTTTTCTCGGATGACGGAAGAGGAGCTGATCGCGGATTTTTCTTCTTTTCTTTATCCCTTGTAATAAGCTGTTTAATGCGTTGCATTTGTTAGCCCTTGCTACTTAAATAGCAGTTATTTGGAATACTGCATAAATATAACTCAAATTGATCATTTTTACCTTAAGGAAAGCTTAAGTTGAGGATAGTTTTAGGAATAAAATTAAAAATTTAGCATTTAAAAATATAGGGCTTGGCTTGAGTTCTTCAGGAAGCCCAACATTTAATATTTTCCGGCCATGAGCGCATAAATAAGCGTGATAAAAATCATTGGCAAATAACAATAAGCTTATGCCACACAAAGGCCGAATCGCTTTTTTTGCATACTAAAATAAATAGCCTATTGAAAGTAAGTAAAGAACATTATATCCGTTGTTTGGTTTGGACATGCTGCCGTTTGAAAAATGCGATAAACGTAAATTAACATCGATATAATTAAATTCCACACCGACACCCAGATTTGATTGAATGGTGACGTTCTCGGCCTGCTTATTCACACCAAATTGCCGGGCTGTAATATAGGCAGGACCAAACGAAGCGAGAAAATAAGAAGGGTATTGGTTGGCAATCAAAAATGGATAAAATCGTAATGCAATACTGGCTGCTACCGAGGTTAAGTTTTTATTATGCGGAGCTGTCGAATACCATCGTCCCAGGCTGCCCGTGATTGACCAAAAGGTCCAATCATTACGTAGTAAAGGCACGATATCGCCTGATAACAACACCCCGGAGTTATAGTGTTTAGTATCATTTGGATCATGTGAATGACCGTAGCCGAGCTCTACAGAGTGGTTCCAGGCGAATAAAATTTGAGAGAACAGGGCAAGAAAGGCAAATAAAAATACACGCAAGAGAGTTGTTTTGTTCACAATAGATCCTTCTATTAATGAGGGAAAAAGTTAGCTAGCTTGGCTATTATACGTTGAAATAATTACTAATAAAACTATACTTGGCTGCGGACAAGACCTAGTTTAACGATCGCAATAATTATAGGATTAAAATGAAACCCATCGTAACATTTATTTTTACGCTATTTTCTCTCGTTTTTTGTGCGTTGACTGTGCAAGCAAAGCCTATTTATTCCAACATTCTTATTGATGGCAATCAGATATCCGCGAATAAAATTTTGCTGGTAGTTGCGATGAGCAAAGAAGCGTTGCCAATCATCGGAAAATTGAATTTGAAAAAATTGCCGGATGTGTTTTCTGGGCTTCCCATGCAGAGCTATACTGGAACATACGCCAATAAAGAAATTTTTCTTATCACAAATGGGCAAGATCCTCAGTATAAAGTGGACAATGTTGCGACCCAGCCTGCCGTGCTTGCTACTTATTTGGGAATTACCTATTTTCATCCTGATCTTGTTATCAGCATTGGAACCGCAGGCGGCATAGTAGAAAATGGCGCACACCCAAATGACATTTATGTAAGCCAAAAAATCTATTTTTTTGATAGAAGAATTGGTGGTGAGCATACTCAATATGGGTTTGGTGGATATTCCTCGCCAGACGTTGCTGAGATTGCCAATAAAATACATCTTAAAAAAGGAATGATATGTACCGGTAATTCATTTGATTTATCACCCACGGATAAAGCCATTATTCAAAAGAATAAATGTGCGGCTGAAGAAATGGAAGCGGCCAGTGTGGCATGGGTCAGTATGCTAATGAAAACGCCTATGTTAGCGATAAAAGGAATAGGTAATATAGCGGGAGATGAAAATAATCATCGAGACTACATTGCTAACGGGACGCATATTTGCAATAAAATTGCGGAAGCTGCCAGTGATTTTATTAAATACTTGCCTAACAAACCATTGCCTACTAAGGAGGAATTTACTGATAGAGAAATTGTTAAAGGACTGGATTTGCAAAAATCTATTCTTGATCAACAGGGAATGATGTTGAATTATATGGATCAGGGAATAAAACAATCCGTCCCAGCAAAGCACGATATGATTACACTTTTTAAAATTAATAATGAATATTACGTATTGGGCCAAGCAATAAAAAATCCAGTTGCTGATCATCCGACAGAATTAAAAGTATCTATTGGCGGGACTAACAAAGCGAATTATGCAGTGTCATTAGGCGAGAGTTTAGATAAGGAAATGGCTGTAGAAACGCAACATAAATTACCTTTATCTGAATTTGATATATCGCCATATCACGTTACTTCGAGGCAACCTAACTGGGGAGAGTGGAGCGTTTGTTTTCTTGAGATTATTGGTGTCTCCAAAAGTATTACGCATTTAGATGAGCTGAAAAGAAAAGTTGCCGCCATTAATGAAGGTGCAAATTTTTCCTATGGTATTTACAAATTGGATGAAGTGATTCAAGCGGCAACTAAAACAGCCGGGGTCGCGGAAGGATCAGGTAAAGAAAAAACGCTGCTTAAAAATTATTTCAATAGCACATCAGAGCGCTTGGTTATTTTTAACGATAATGATCTTGCTATGCTATTTTCCCAGCTAAAACCGGATCAACTGTTTGCAGCAGGCAACAAACTATGAAAAAAATATTATTACTTTTATCACTGGGAATAAGTTCTGCTTTTGCAGAAAATAATCATGGATTTCTCTATCAAGGTGAACCTATTAATCCTGCTTGTGTGGCTATGTTTAATTCGAGCGAAGCGGATTTTCCTTACATAAGTTCAATCAATCTTAATGTATGTCAGCGCAGTAATGCGGCCTTTAAAAAAACCATGCAAAATAAAAACGTCTATTATTTTTATAATAACGGTAAAAATATTGACGACGGTAGTTATGGTTATAAAGTTGTTGGTAAATCCAAAAATAATATTTATGTGTTAGGTACTTCTTCTAGCGGTGGTGGTACATTGGTTGCAACTGATTTATTGCTAGTAAAATTAGTTAAAAGCAATCAATATGTCTATGATGGTCCGCAACTGAAAATTAATAAAATAACGGAAATGAAATTACTGGGTTATGTGATGGGCGGTGATAGGTGCGTTGGTGCTTTCGCAAATGTTCAAATAGTAAATAATAACCTAAAGATAAAACAGTTTAACGATGCAAACGCGGGAGGAGAATGTAAAAAAACCCGAAAATATGCTATTAATTTGAGCGGATTAAATCGCTTATGAACATAAGGAAATGTGAATGTCACAAACAGTTTCGGATATCTTGGTCGCTACGCTCGAGCAGGTCGGCGTCAAACAAATATTTGGATTAATTGGCGATTCATTGAATCCACTCGCAGATGCTGTACGACGAAGCTCTATCGAATGGATTGGCGTACGCCACGAGGAAGGAGCAGCTCTGGCTGCTGCGGGTCAAGCCAAACTCACCGGCCGTCTCGCAGTATGTTGTGGTACGACAGGACCTGGCAGCACGCATTTAGTCGCAGGCCTTTATGAAGCTACTCGCGATCATGCACCTGTGCTTGCTTTGTCGGGTGATATGGCACGCAACCTACAGGGAATTGACTTCATTCAGACTACCAAGCCAGATCTTCTGTTTCGCGACGCAGTCCTCTACACCGAAACCATTTCCACCGCAGAACAAGCCCCCAACGTCATCCACCAAGCCATTGCTTCAGCCTATGCAGGTCGAGGCGTCGCCCATCTAACGATTCCTCAAGATATTATGGGTGCTAAAGCCATAGGCAGTGTTTCCAGTATCGAGACATTGAAACCACGCTCGGAATTGGCGGCAAGCGATGCAGATATTGCAGAAATAGCTCGTTACATTGATCTGGCAGACAACGTCGTCATTATGTGCGGCACGGGATGCCATGGACTAACTGACGAATTGCGTCTACTCTCAGATAAGTTAAAGGCACCGTTGATCCATACGTTCAGGGGCAAAGATATCATGTCATATGATGAGCCTTGCTGGATGGGTGGTATCGGCATGATAGGCACTAAAGCCGTGTACAACGCAGTCATGGACTGTAAATTGTTGCTAATGGTCGGCACTGACTATCCTTACTCAGAATTTCTGCCGAGCAAAGGAACAATCATCCAGATAGACGAGCGGCCAGAAGTCCTGGGACGGCGCGCACCGACAGTGTTGGGTGTTGTGGGTTCTGCCAGACCCACGCTCAAATTATTACTCAATCGAGTTGCCACAAAAAGTAATGCAAATTTTTTTAAAAAAGTGTCACTCGAGCGTCAGCAATGGGACGAGTTGCTAAATAAACAAGCCGATTTGGCGCGGAGTAAAGATAGCATCCATCCGCAGGCAGTTGCGCGTGTCGTAAGCGATCTAGCCAAATCTAATGCCATCTTTGTTATAGACACTGGTCTCAACACTCTCTGGTCTGCTAACTGGATTCGACAGAGCGGCTCACAACGGATTATTGCTTCCTTCAACAACGCCGCGGTGGGAACAGCTTTAGGTCAAGCCAATGGAATACAAGCACTCGATCGTTCGCGCCAAGTGATTGCTCTTTGTGGTGACGGCGGTTTTAACATGCTAATGTGCGAGTTCCTGACAGCAGTGCACCATAAATTACCGGTCAAGATAATAATTTATAACAATTCTTCCTTTGGATTAATTAAGCTGGAGGCAGAAAGTATTGGTATACCTGTTTTTCGCAAGGGTACCGAATTTTCCAATCCGGATTTTGCAGCATTCGCTCGTGCTTGTGGCGGTCATGGGTTTACCGCTAAGCAACCAGCTGATTTGAAAGCAGCAATCAGCGAAGCTTTTGCCGTGGATGGGCCAGCTATTGTTGATGCCTTCGTCGTTGCGAATGAGACACCCAATTTACCACATTTGAATTTGAAGACGATTGAAAATGTTGCTATCGCAAAAATTAAAGAAGCGATTCACGCGGTTATGGGTTCTTAAGAGTATCAATTGTTGTATAAATTCCCCGTATTCCGCTGCGCTTCATACGGGGAAACTTTAAATTGCAATAGACTGTTCGATAGCGCTTATCAAATCCTCATATTCAAAAGGACCATTATGATGAATACCATTAATGTAAAAAGTAGGCGTACCATTCACACCGCTTCGCACACCAGCGATAAAATCTTTTTTAATTTTGTCTTGGTATTTTCCTTTCTGTAATGCATCTTCAAGTTCTGCAGTCGGTAACTGTAAATGATTCGTCAGTTCAATTAGCGTGATGCGACTTAATCGCGGTTGATTTTCATAAATAAGATCATGCATCTCCCAAAAACGATTATAATCACTGGCAAATTCTGCTGTTTCTGCGGCAATTTCAGCGAGAGGGTGAATTTCCGTTAAAGGAAAATTTCTAAAAACAAAGCGAAGATTTTCACCAAAATGTTTTTGTATACGTTTAATAATGGGATAAGCATAACCACACGCGGGACATTGATAATCCCCGTACTCAAGCAACGTAATAGGTGCATCTTCATTACCTTGAATATGATCATCTGCAGTAACGGGAACTTTTAACATAGCGGGCATAATGTTCTCCTATTTAGGTAATGATTCCAGTGCTTCAAGAATGCCATCTGCGCCAGGATTTTCACCAACAGGGGAGAGATAACTCCAACTGATGATGCCGTTCTTATCAATCACAAATAATGCACGTTCACATACGCCTTCTTTTGGACGGTAGGCACCGTATTTTTTTGCCATATCACCTTTAGGCTCAAAATCAGATAATAAAGAAAAATGTAAACGGCGGCTTTGGGAAAATGCATTATGGCACCATACACCATCGACAGATATGCCTAATAGTTCAGCGCCATGTTTTCGAAATTCAGGTAAAATTTCATTATATAAAGCCATCTGATCACTGCAGACAGGGCTCCAATCAGCAGGGTAAAAAGCAAGAATAACAGGCTTACCACGTAATTCACTTAATGAGAGGGTTTGGTCTGCTGTAACACGTAAGGTGAATTCGGGAGCAGAAGTACCAGCAGCCAGTAAAATTGCCATTATTCTCTCCTTACATATTGATTCCATAGTCAAAATTAAAATGAGCTAGACCAATAAATTATGTACTTTTAGTTTATCATGTAAATACTATGCGCAGCCATTGTTGTTAATCTTCAGTGATTAAAAAAACCAATCACGTAATGCAAAAAAAATATTATCGCCATGTTTTTTTAATGTTTATGATTTAGATTCTAATAATTTACTATTTGGGGTCACCACTGTGAAAAATAAGCCAACGTTCGAGATGAATGATTTTAGAAAATCTAGCCTTTGTCCGCATAACGCACACTGTTGTGTAGCGGTTGCTTATAAAAATGAAATGATTGCATTGCGGGATACGAAGAATCCTAAACAAGCTCCATTATATTTTACTAAAGATGAATGGGAGAGTTTTATTGGCGGTGTAAAAAATAATGAGTTTGATTTTTAATAGTTTTCTCATCCTTATAACGAGCTACTGTCATGTGCAACTTTTGACAGTAGCTCTGACACAGTTCATCCTTTTTCGCAATAAAATCTACTAGAATTTAATTTGTAATTATGTAAAATACATTGATTTTAACTGATAGGATATCTGTATAAATGAGTCTTGCAAGGAATGATCAAAATAAGGCGGATGAAAATAATCAATCATCTAAACATGAAAGAAGAATGCGCTCCGCTGCTAATGTTTTTTCTATATCGACTTTATTATCGATAGTCACGTTATATATGATGAGTAAGTACCGCCCAAGTTATGCTCATAAAAGAAAGCTCTTGGAATTTCTTTTTGAAGTGTTTTCTCCAGTGATTTTAATGTTTTCTTCAACAATTTCCTTAATTTCTGGAGAGGAATATATTCAGCGTGGGTTGAAATATGATAAATGGTACTTGCCCAGTTTTTTTAAGAACAATCAGAATAGGGTAGAGGAAGCCAGAGAAACTGCAACATTAAAAAATGATTTAAGTATCTGACTTTATAAATAGATTTCAGAAAATCATAATTCTAAAAAGTGTTATAATATTACATACAAGCAAACAAATTATTATGACGAGGGGTGTGCTGTGCGTGATCATAATCGATTGTTTCAGCCAAACAAAAAAGAAGAAGATTCGGAGTCTGAAGAAGATTTGGAATCCAGCATAGGTGACGATTCGGAATCTGACGAAGAAGATTTAGAACCCGAAGAAGCTTTGGAACCTGAAAAAGAAGAAGTTTTTGAACCCAGGATAATAAGTAATGAAACTTTGCTTGAATTAAAATCTATTTACCAAAAATTCAAAGCGGGTGAAATTAACGACAAAGATGCAAATTCACTTGCCAGGCCAATTATTGAAAAGCTATTCGTTTTAGCAGAAACTTTAACAAGTCATGAATTTTATTGTTTTAAAACTTACAATACTCAAATCCGTTCTGAAATTGTAAAATATCGGGAATTTGAAAAAATTGATGAGCAAGAAGGTAAGTTTATACTTGATGAAGTTAATAAACTCTGGAAAGAGCAAGAAAAAGTGCGCGAAGGAAAATTCGCAATGGTGCGTGAAAATGAGAAAAAATTCAAAGAAGAGAAATTGAAAGTAGATGAGGAGAAAAAGTCAGAGAGATATAAATTAATAAACATTAAGGAAGCCAACGAAAAAGAAGACATTCTGAGACTTGAAAAAGAATTAAAAAAAGTGACTTCTCACACGGACGTAATTATTAGCATTGGTAATGCTCACGGTTTGAAGGATGGTAAAAATATCGTTGAATGGGATCAGAATATAATGTATAAGTCTGACGGGTCACGACAAAGATTAGTCATTAATATTGATCCGAATTTTAGTGCCTATAGTGAAACTGACGACATAAAATATTTTTCTATTCCTTTTAATGAAGCATTATTAAAAAGATTTGAAAATATTCTTACCGAGCATATTTTGGAAAATCCAACCAATCAACTTATTTTATGCGAACATCGCAGCCCAGTTGAACATGATGACGTCTATCATTTTTTAAAAAAACATATCGATCATTACAAAGAATCCGGTACTGATGCAGGCAACTTGATTTTTTTAGCAGGATATTTTGCAGCGCAACCTCTATTTTGGCCAACCAAAAATTCTATACTAGATCATGAAAGAGAAAGACTAGGTGACTATAGTGCAATACTTAAAAGCGTCTTAAAAAAAACAGAGGGCGATTATAAATCTGCATTTGAAGAACATTCTGTACTTTTATATCCACAACAAGGCGCTCTTTTTCATTATCCTAGTATTGGGACAATTAGTAATGTCGAACAATTTGTAAAGTTAAATCAATCAGCTGTAATACAACAAAACAGTCCGCGTATGAAATAGTTATGATATGTCTTGCATCCTCAGAGGAGAGTCCATCATTTACATGGATTTTGTGTATGATCACACATGATTGCAAAAAGCACACGATTATTCAAAAGTCTCTAAAAAATTTTTCTATCTTATCGGCCAAGCAAGGGAATCTTTCCTTAGATTCCGCAATAGTCAGCACCGAAAAATCCCTCATATCAAATCCCGGTGTCACCGTACAAGTAATAAGAGAAAAAGAGTTTTCATCGACCAATCGAGAGCCAATCCATTGAGTCGGTAAAACAGGAATAATTTGCAATAACTTTTTATTTAATTGCCGGGCCAAGTCAGCATGAATAAGAGGGTCTCCTAGAATAATTTCCTCCATTGTGTTTTTTTCGACGTCTACCAGGGCAACATGCTGAGCCGAGCCATCACAATACTGCCAATATTTAACAGATTTCAAATGATTAAATTGCGTGACGGCTTTTCCGATAACCATGTAATATATTGCGTTAGTAACAGGTCGCTTGCCACCCACAAAAATTTTCTCATCCACTGAGACTTCAGGTCCCACATAAATATCACTGATCAAATTTCCCGGCTGAGAATGATGCGCAATCAAATGATGAATAGAAATATACTGTTCCACTTTTTTTTGATCTTCAATTTTCACGGTTGACTCCCTTTAAGTTTTCTACATACTAATTCTTTTACTTTTAAAATTTTTGACTAAATTGAATATTTTCTTTTAGGAATTGAACAAAGCACTTAATTTTAGGAGAGATTGTCGCACTACTTGCATAAATAGCGTAAAGTGGCATTTCCATTTTCATATTCTCGGCAAAAAGCACTGTCAGTTTCTTTTTAGATAGTTCATTTACTACAATGTATTCCGGCAATCGCGCAATGCCATTATTAGCAATCAAGGCACTTTTAATAATTGAACTGTTAGCAGAAATCAAATTACCCTGCACAGTAATAATTTCCACCGTTTTTTGTATTTGGAAAGGCCAACGGTTCTGTGTGGGATCAGCTGAATAAATCAAGCAATTATGTTGTATCAGATCGTCTGGATTGTTTGGTGTGCCGTATTTTCTTAAATAATTCGGAGTCGCACAAATCACAAAATGAAACATAGTAATTAAACGTGCGATATAATTTTCGTCAGGAACTTGTGTAATACGTAATGCAATATCTATTCCATGTTGTAACAAATTTTTAATTGTAGACGATGAATCTATTGTTAAGGAAATTTTTGGATATTGTTTCTGAAATTTTGGTAACAACTCGGCTAAAAATGTTGTACACATAGAAGATGGTGCTGTAATTTTTAAGTGACCAGAAGGTTCAACTTGAGAGTCTTTTAATAATGAAGTTGCACGTTGTTTTTCATTTACTATTTTTGCGCACGAATCTAGAAAAAGAATTCCTTCTTCAGTCAGACTAAGATGACGCGTCGTTCGGTGTAATAGTTTAGAACGTAGCTCATTTTCTAAAGCCGTAATTTGCGTACTGACATATCCTTTTGACACCCCTAATTCTAAAGCTGCACGTGAAAAACTCTTCCAAGTGGCAACAAAGTAAAAAATTTCCATTTGCTTGAGGGTGGGCAAGATTGTTCTCTCACAAAAACAATATGTTTATTTATACCTATATTATCACACATAAGAAAATAATATATAACTAACTAAAAGAGGTAAAAATGATGAATCAGTTACAACAACAGGTTAAAAACATTAAAAATCAATCGATTATAGCGGACATAGCCTTAGGTTTTGAGCCTGAAATTGAAGTGCCTCATAAATGGGACTTATTTGATCGCTATATGCAATCGGGCTTCAACTATGTGGGTCTTGCTATTGCGGGGGAGTTTACCAGCCTAGAGGCAACGATACGATATATGGCGAGACACAGGGCTAAAATTCAAAGCGAATCGAATAGATATATATTTGTCGAAAAAGCTCAAGATATTCTCACAGCCAAGCAGCAAAATAAACTTGCGCTAGGTTTTTGGTTGCAAGGTTCAAATCCTCTCGCCAATGATATCAACATGGTTGAAACATATTATCGTCTGGGCGTGCGTTCTATTTTATTAAGCTATAACACGCGTAATGCGATTGGAGATGGTATTGTTGAAAAAGTTGATGGTGGTTTAAGTAAGTTTGGATTTAAAATCATTGCAGAAATGAATCGGGTAGGGATGCTGATTGATTTATCGCATGGTGGCATTAAAACTTCTTTAGATGCGATAGAAGCTTCTAAAGATCCTGTCATTTTTTCACACTCAAATGCCTATGGTGTTGCACCGCACATACGTAATTTAAAAGACGAACAAATTATTGCGGTCGCGAAGAAAGGTGGAATTATTGGAATCAATGGCGCATCTTTATTACTCGGTTCCGAAAAATCAACGAGTGAAAAATTCGCTGATCACATCGATTATATTACCCATTTAGTAGGTTCTGATCATATTTCTTTAGGATTAGATTTAATTTATTTTCATGAAATTTTAGCCATATTTTATGAAAAA
>JABDCN010000027.1 GCA_013288125.1 Gammaproteobacteria bacterium | reverse complement strand
CGTCATAATAAACATCGCCTGCTAAATTAGGAATGCCTAGAGGGTTACCATATCCCGCAATGCCGCTCACAACACCTTCATGTATCCAATGTGTTTTTGATCGATTGATATCACCAAATCGCAAACTATCTGCGACAGCAATCACTTCTGCTCCCATGCAACAAACATCACGCACATTACCACCAACACCCGTTGCTGCACCTTCATAAGGCACGACTTGAGAGGGATGATTATGTGATTCATGACTAATCACAACGCCATAACGTTTGCCTTGGGTGTCGGTCGCAACAGCAACAATCCCCGCATCTTCTTTAGGGCCTAAAATGACATGCGGGCCCTCTGTATTAAATTGTTTAAGATGTTTACGCGTGCTCTTATATGAACAATGTTCAGACCCTTGAATAGACCATAAAACACACTCTGCAAAAGTGGGGGGACGTTTTAATAAAGTATTTTGAATGGTCAATGCTTCGTCAACGGATAAATTGAGATGATAGGTTTGAAGAAGTGATTGGATTGCATCGCGCGAAAGGGTTGAAAAATCAAGAATATTTGGCGCTGCTTGTGTCATGGTGCTTATGCTCGTCTTATGCTCGTGATGAGTGATTCCGCGGTGGGTAGGATAGCGATTTTTGAGGAAATAATCTAGGGCTTCTGTTGGGCTGTTGTTGGGCTTCTGTTGGGCTGTTGGTGGGCTGTTGGTGGGCTGTTGGTGGGCTGTTGGTGTTGGGCTTCGCTACGCTCAGCCCAACCTACAATGCTGTTGTTGGGCTGTTGGTGTTGGGCTTCGCTACGCTCAGCCCAACCTACAATGCTAACATAGGTTAGGCGTAGGTTGGGCGAGACCTCTGTAGGTTGGGCTGAGCGTAGCGAAGCCCAACAGAAAGGTTTTTATTTTCTTTTGCACTCTATTCTTGATTGCGCCACGACATCAGGCTGGTTATTTTCTCGTCTGGTATTAACAGGGCTATTAACGGGACTAAACATATTCTTCCGGGCAAGCCCCACACCAACCGCCCTCAAATCATTAGCTAATTGATCCACTTTATCACATGGTTCAGGTCGATATATCGCTAACAAATCAGACACATTCATTAAAATTTGGCCAAGATAATTGTCAATCACAGGAAGTAATCCCACATGATCACGACTCAAGCGAATAGCATCAGACATCATTTTTAAATGCATCTCAACTATTTCTTGTTCATTTATATTTTTCTCTTCTGTTTCAGAAACTGAATATTTTTTTGATAAAAGTTTTTCTCTTGTATTTTCGAATTGGGTTAATTGATTTCGTAAAGCATTTACTGAAACATTTTTTTCTTCTACACATTTTAAAAAATGCATTCGTATTGTATGATTTTTTGCATGCATTTCAGCCGTTTTATTTTCTAAATCTTTGCAACCCGTATCAGCGCCTGCCTCAATCAACATGCTTATCATTTTTTGATTGCCTATTGACATTGCATTCATGAGCGGCGTTCTTCCGGTGCCATCAACAGCATCAAGACAAGGATTCCTAGCAAGTACTAATGAAAAAATATCTACACTACGCCCTAAAACAGCGTAATTTAATATAGTAGGCAACGTACATTTAGCGTCATATTGAATAAGCAAATGCGCCATATTTTCTTTTCCATAAAGAATAGCCCTCTCTAATGCATAATCTTTTAATTCCTCTTTATTTACTTTTCCATTAGCAAGCAAATAATTTAAGATTGATATTTTATTATTTTGTGCTAGTTCATCTAATAATAACCATGACACTTCGATACCTTCTTCAATGAGATAATCTACAATATCATCAAAAGCCGTTCTATCAATGATATCAATTTTTATCTCATTTTCATCATCTGAATCATAACCACTAGATTCACTCGAACGTGTTGAAAATTGCGCACTTATAGCGATTTCAATCGCTCGTATTAAAATCGATCTATTAAGCTTCGCACCAAAACTTCGAGCCTCTTTAACTTTTTCTAATGAACCCTCTTCTATTGCATCAGATAATACTGAATCTGGATACATGTATACTCCATAGTATGAACGCATAAAGTTACCTCAAACAATAAATGGGACCAAATAAATTTAAGGGATAATACACACGAAGGAAAAAAAAGTCATGAAGATAGTGAAAGAGAAAAAAAAGTGCTATATTATCCAACAGAATATCAGGAGGTGTGGCATCATTGAGCAATACTGTATTGAATAATCATACGACTAAGAATGTTGTTGAATTATGCGGCGTTTATCAGTCGATTAACGGTCACGATATTTTATACGATATTAACCTCGAAGTACGCGAAGGAGAATTTTTAACTTTACTAGGCCCCTCTGGTTGCGGCAAAACAACTTTACTGAGATTAATTTCTGGTTTCGAAGAACCCACGCGCGGCACAATTTTTATCGATCAAAAAAATGTTCGCGGTTTGCCGCCTCATCATCGACACGTCAATACTGTTTTCCAAAGTTACGCTTTATTTCCACATATGAATGTTTTCAACAATATTGCCTTTGGATTACGCTGCCAACACGTTTCAACAACTGAAATCAAAACCCGCGTTGCTGATGTATTGAAAATGGTGAAATTAGAAAAATTAGCTGAACGCAAACCTGATCAATTGAGCGGCGGGCAGCAACAACGCGTTGCCATTGCAAGAGCGGCGGTGAATCGTCCGCGTGTTTTATTGTTAGATGAACCACTTTCTTCATTAGACTATCGTTTACGAAAAACCATGCAGATTGAATTAAAACAATTGCAACGCAGATTAGGCATTACTTTTATTTTTGTAACGCATGATCAAGAAGAAGCTTTGTCGATGTCGGATCGCGTTGTTGTGATGCAAGAAGGTGTGATCGAGCAAATCGGTACGCCGCGGCAAGTATATGAAGATCCCAGTAGTTTACCCGTCGCCACTTTTATTGGTGAAGTGAATATTTTTCCTGGTGTCGTCACTAACTTACTTGATAGCAAACAATTAGCCATCAATTATCTTGATAAAGTTCGCGTCACAAAAAGTAATCGTACATTCTCTGTTGGTCAAGAAGTCAATGTGATAATTCGTCCAGAAGATGTCCGTGTGTGGAACCAACATGAAGTGAGCGCCAATGAAACGGAAGAAATGTTTGCAGGTACCGTTGAAGAAGTCACCTATAAAGGCACAACGGTTGATTTAATTGTGCGTCTTTCAAATAAACAATCTGTTGCAGCGACAGAATTTTTTGATGAAGATGACGAACGACTTGAATATAAAATTGGCGAGCAAGTATGGGTCAGTTGGACATCGGGGTGGGAGGTCATCTTACCGCATGAAACACGCTAATTATTTCAAATCATTCTCTTTAATAACGATTTGGATCTGGTTATTTCTTTTTGCTTTGCTTCCTTTTGCTTTAATGCTGATCGCAAGCGTTTTAAGTCATGATGAAAATACGATTGTACGACTACCTTTTACGTTCAGTAATTACACTGAACTTAATCGTCTTCTCTATATTCATATTTTTTGGCGTTCATTAGTAATAGCAACCATTGCAACAACATTATGTTTATTGCTCGGTTATCCCTTTGCTTTTCTTATCGCTCGCTTACAAAGCAAATGGAAAAATTTTTTAATCTTACTCATCATCATCCCCTTTTGGACAAGCTCACTCATACGCAGTTATGCCTTAATTGCACTCATCAAAACAAAAGGCGTTATTAATGCTGTCTTTCTTGCTTTAGGATTAATTCATCAACCGTTTTTACTCTTATTTACTAATACAGCCGTCATGATTGGTTTGGTTTATAATTTATTACCCTTTATGATTTTACCCATCATGACCAATGTCGAACGACTGGATAATCGTTTAATTGATGCCGCGCGCGATTTAGGCGCTAATCAATTAACCATTTTTCGCAAAATTATTATTCCACTAACGATGCCTGGCATTATTGCAGGCTGTATTCTCGTTTTTTTACCGGCAATGACCATCTTTTATATTCCTGATATTTTAGGCGGCGCAAAATCCATCTTGATTGGCAATGTCATTCAAAATCAATTTTTGATTGCTCAAAATTGGCCGTTTGGTTCTGCGATTAGCGCTGTCCTTACGCTTCTACTCGCAACTTTTATTTTAATTTATCGATTTGTTTCTCGCGGGAATAAAAAAGAAGAATGGTTATGAAAAAGATTTATCTTACCATCATTTATTTATTTTTTTATTTACCGATTGCTATCCTCATTTTTTATTCATTCAACAATGCAGAATATTCTTTAGTATGGCATGGCTTTACTTGGAGTTGGTATCAAGAACTTTTTGATGATACGGCATTATGGATTGCAGCTTGGCATTCTTTTGTATTAGGAATAGCAGCCGCAACGGCTGCTACTATCATTGGATTATTTGCAGCAGTGAGTTTATATCGATATCAATTTTTTGGACGAAATTTTTTTAACGCAGTCATTTATGCATTGATTTTAACGCCAGAAATTGTTACTGGCGCATCGATGTTATTATTGCTCGCATTATTACAATTACGATTAGGATTTTTTACTTTATTTTTAGCGCATGCTAGTTTTTGCATTCCTTTTGTTATTGTAATTTTGTATAGCCGTTTAGTGAGTTTCGATAAAAATATTTTTGAAGCCGCAAAAGATTTAGGCGCAGAAGATGGTTTGATTTTCAGACAAATTATTATTCCCTTATTATGGCCTGCCATATTAGCAGGTTGGTTAATGAGTTTTACGTTATCATTAGATGATGTCATCATCAGTTATTTTGTCTCGGGACCTGAGTTTCAAATTCTTCCTTTACAAATTTATTCTATGGTACGCATGGGAATTAAACCTGAAATTAATGCATTATGTAGTGTTTTGTTTGTTGTTACGATGGGACTTGTGATTAGCGCACAATTTGCGTTAAGGAAAAAAACATGAGGTTATACTCAAAGCTGTCGTCCCGCGGCTTGTCCGCGGGATCCAGAAACAACGAGAAAATTTACCAGTTTGCTCTGGATCCCGCGGACAAGCCGCGGGACGACAGCTTTGAGTATAACTTTATGCTTCATAAACTACTCGCAACGACGAACTTTTTTAAACTTCTCGCCATCATTACATCACTCCTCTTATCCCTCCTCCCCCTCACCGTCTTCGCCCAAAACAAAACCCTAAACATTTACATTTGGGCAAATGAAATTCCTCCTTTCGTCATACAAGCTTTCCAAAAAGAAACAGGCATCAAAGTCAATGTGGCCACTTTTGAAAATAATGAAATGTTATATGCCAAACTACGCACAACAAAACAATCTGGTTATGACATTATTATGCCATCAGGTTATTTTGTGGATCGTATGCGAAAGCAAAATATGCTGGAAAAATTAGATATCTCAAAATTAACAAAATGGAAAAATATTAATCCTGTTTTTTTACATCCCAGTTATGATCCTTTAAGCGAATATAGTGTACCGCATATGTGGGGCGTGACAGGGATGTTCGTCAATCAGCGTTATTTTCCCGCTAATTCAATCACAAAATGGTCGGACTTATGGCAAAGTCGATTTGATAATCAATTACTCATGTTAGATGATACGCGTGAAGTGTTTGCGATTGCTTTATTATCCTTAGGCTATTCCGTCAATGATCGTGATCCTGTTCATATTAAAGAAGCCTTTCTCAAATTAAAATCATTGATGAAAAATATTAAAGTGTTTTCTAGTGATACCATTATTTCAATCATGATAGATGAAGATGCAACAGCTGGCATGTCTTGGAATGGAGAAACATATAAAGCCATGCAAGAAAATCCTAACGTCCATTTCATTTTTCCTACTGATGGCTTTGTGATTTGGGTTGATAATTTTTGTATCCCAAAAAATGCATTACACAAAGATGCTGCCTATATGTTTATTAATTACATCTTGCGTGCTGAGATTGGCAAGGAAATTGCACTCGCCACAAAATCTTCTATCACAAATCTGGCGGCGCAAAAAATATTGCCGCCAGAAATTCGTGATAATCCTGTGATTTATCCTTCAGAAGAAGTGTTGAAACACGGTCAGTTTCAAGTCGATGTAGGAGATGAAACGACCGCGTTGTATGAAAAATATTGGGAAGAGTTGAAGATGGGAGGCTAGCGAATTGTCAACTAAGTCTTTTTAATTATACATTCACCTTCATCATAATATACGGATTATACACTTCCGTTTTGAAATCAAACTTCTGATATAACCCATGCGCATCTTCTGTCATCAAAAACCAGCGGAAAATGCCTTTCAATTGCGGATGCGCAAAAATATATTTGAGCAATGCCTGACCAATACCTTTTCGACGAAAGGGTTCATCAATAAAAAGGTCCCACAAAGAAGCAAATTCTGATTGATCACTAATCACACGGGCAAAACCGACTTGTTTACCTTCATGAAAAACGCTAAAACATAATGAATTTTCAATCACTAAAGGCAATCTTTCGGGTGGCAATCCTGATGAATATCGAGAAGGGATGCACAGTAATTGAAACATGTATTCCAAATCAAGTCGCTTTTTATTTGAACTAAAAGTGAACTCACCAAATGTACTATCGGGATATGGTGGTTTAAAAGTCATAATCAGCCCTTAATGATAAATATTGGCATAATGAATTCGGCAGTATAGAATATCACGCTCTTTATGAACATCCCTACGAGGAGGAAAGTTTGAATGAAAAAGTTATTGACTATGTTAATTGTCTTATTTTGTAGTATCAGTTTAGTCGGCTGCGACAATATGAAAAAACAAGATGTGGGTACCGTGACAGGTGCTTTAGCTGGTGGTTTATTAGGTAGCACGATTGGTCAAGGTAGCGGGCAGGTACTTGCGATTGGTGCAGGCGCCTTAGCAGGTGCATTTATTGGTAATGCTATTGGAAAAAATATGGATGAAACCGACCAATTAAAAATGCAAAGGGCATTAGAAAATAATCACACTGGCCAACCAGCTTATTGGCAAAATAACAAAACGGGCGTGAAATACAAGGTTGTTCCTACGCGCAATGTGACAGTTCATGGTAATAAATATTGCCGCGAATATCGATCTGTTGCTAATGTGGCGGGTAAAGATCAACAAGTGTATGGCACAGCTTGCCGTCAGCCAGATGGTGCTTGGAAAGTGGTGAATTAAATATTTTAAATCTGTACGTGGGAAGGAAATAAAATTCCTTCCCGCAAACAGAAAGTAGTTTCCTTTCACGCCTCTCAAAAGTACTTCACGCTTAAAATCCAATTTATTAAAGCCTTATAAAGCTTTCATTTCTCATTTTTAATCAATTTATTACACCCTAACTCAAGTAATTTTTTAGTTAATAATATTGCTTTTGTATATACATAAGATATAATAAGGAGGATAGAAATATGAACTTATACTATAGCCAAGGAATAATTTTAAAACTTTTACATAAACATCACGTCTCCAAAATAGAAGTTGAAGAATGTTTTCTCAACCGTAATAAGGGATTTTTAGAAGATATCAGAGAGCAGCATAAAACTATTCCACCGACACAATGGTTTATTGCTCAAACAGATAATGGACGTATTTTAAAAGTAGTTTTTATTCAATTTGATGATGGGATTATTGAAATAAAAACTGCCTATGAACCTAATAAAAAAGAGGTAACCATTTATGAAAAATATGCGTAAGACAAAATTACCCCAAGAAGGTTCCTCACCCGAAATGTGGGATAATCGAGAACTAGGCGCGTCAGAGAAATATGTACGTAAATCATCAACTACTCGCGAAAAAGCAGTTGACCATAGTTTAGGATTAAAAACAATTTCTATCCGATTACAAAAGACATTGATTGACGCAATCAAAGATCTCGCTAAAGATGATGGCATAGGTTATCAACCCTATATTAGACAAATTTTGATGCGCCACGTGCGTCGAGAAAAAGCCAAGCAGGGAAAACATGTGGAAACCCTCAAGTAAATGGAGATATTAATTCATGCCCAAAAACAAACTCATTTTCTGCTGCCAAACGTGCGGCACGCTCTATCCCAAATGGACAGGACAATGCACAGGCTGCAACGAATGGAATACGATCGTTGAAGAAGCGCAAACAACGCAAACTGCGCGTTATCAAGGTTATGCAGGTACCGAAGTACAAATTGCGCGTATGGCAGATGTGACTTTACATGACGAAATACGCCTCTCTTCTGGCTCACAAGAATTAGATCGCGTATTAGGCGGCGGTATTATTATGGGGTCAGCGATTTTAATTGGCGGTGATCCTGGTATAGGTAAATCTACCATTCTTTTACAGACCATCGCGCATTTAAGTAAAAATTTAAAAACACTTTACATTACAGGCGAAGAATCACCACAACAAGTCACCCTGCGCGCGAGACGATTAGGCTTACCTGAACAACATGTTTGGCTGTTAGCCGATACGCATGTCGAAACTATTTTAACGCATGTTAAAAAAGAAAAACCTCGCGTACTCGTTATCGATTCTATCCAAACCATGCATACTTCTTTGTTATCCTCAGCCCCTGGCTCAGTCGGTCAAGTACGAGAAAGTGCGATGCAATTAGTGAGTTATGCCAAACAAACAGAAACTGCGCTTTTTTTAGCGGGCCATGTAACGAAAGAAGGCAGCTTGGCAGGACCACGCGTGTTAGAACACATGGTTGATACAGTTTTATATTTTGAAGGGGAACAAGATAATCGTTACCGTATTATTCGTGCGGTAAAAAATCGTTTTGGCGCAGTGAATGAATTAGGAATTTTTGCGATGACAGAAAAAGGCTTGCGTGAAGTAAGCCATCCTTCTGCGATTTTTCTTTCGCGCTATACACAACCCGTCTCTGGCAGCATTATTACGGCAACAAAAGAAGGGTCGCGTCCTTTATTAGTTGAAGTGCAAGCCTTGGTGGATCAAAGTCATATGGCAAATCCGAGGCGGTTATCCGTCGGCCTCGATCCGCAACGACTATCCATGTTGCTTGCTGTTTTACATAGACAAAGCGGTATTTCCACGCATAATTTAGACGTTTTTTTAAATGTCGTCGGTGGTTTACAAATCACAGAAACAGCTGCAGATTTACCCACGCTTTTTGCTATTTTATCCAGTTTTCGTAACCGTCATTTGCCAACCGATTTATTAGTGTTTGGCGAATTAGGATTAGCGGGTGAAATACGTCCCGTTCCAGGCGGCCAAGAACGCCTCAAGGAAGCCGCTAAACACGGCTTCAAGAAAGCCATTGTACCCCATGGAAATGTCGTAAAAAACGAAGTAGATGGCATGAAAATCCTTCCTGTTCAAACCTTAAAAGATGCCCTGGATTGCTTTGAAAATATATAAAATGTACCATTTTGTGCATTTTTTTTGAACAAATATTGATTGTTCACTACTTCGACTGTAAGAAATTAGCTATATCTGCTTTTTAGGGGTTCAAAGGACTATGCTTATCTCATTAATTGGGTTAGAATTTGGTTCTAGTCACGGATTGACTAGTGGTAAGAGAAAGGATTCTGCAACCACTCCTCGTTTTGTGTGTTTGCATGGATGCAAAGATTAAAATGGAATTATTTAAATTTTTATAAGGGCAGCCCCAAAACTGCCCTTTTCTTTTTTGTGATGTACTCTCTATTCTATTTGTGGTGTACTCCTCTATTTCCAAACGTGGAGTAATCAATGAAAAAATACCTCGCCATATTTTGCCTGAGCACATCGTTATGCGCCTATGCTGATAATGCGCCGTTTAACATGGCCTATGTAGAAGTCAGTTCTAATAAAATATCGACAGCAGGATGCTATATACGAACGGATAATAATAAACCATTTTTTGACTTCGTTAGTGTCTTTGCTGGAAACATTAATGGCTTAAATCCAAATAAACCCGAGATTTATCTTAATCCGCACGTGGATGCGATATTAAATTCCAACCAAATAAGTACCCTGCAAAATAAAGGCATTAAAGTCTTATTAACATTGGTAGGCAATCATCAAAACGCTGGATGGAGCTGCATGAGTGATGAAAACGCAATCAAACTATTCGCTAATGACGTAGTGAATCTAGTTAATCAATATCATCTGGATGGTATTGATATTGACGATGAATATTCACGCTGTGGTCCCAATAATACCTCAGTTCTACGTATTGCAGAGGCAATCAAAAGTCATCCTGGTTTTAAAGGCAAAATCTTGAGTAAAGCATTATATTCTGATCAGAGTGATTTTGGTTCGACTTATAACGGACACAAGCTCACAGATTTTCTCGATTATGGTTGGGAGATGACCTATGATTCTAAAAATTATGCAGATCGATTGTCTCCCTACGCGCAATATGGATTTAAAAAATCCAATTTATCATTAGGCGTAAACGCTGATGAAAGTCCTGAAATTGCAAAAGATTCTGCAAATTATATTTTGCAAAATAATTACGGTGGAATAATGATATATGATGTAAATACTCATTCACGTGATTATCTTACAGCACTTGCGCAAGTTGAATTTAAGACTGATGTCAACTTGCTTCCGAACTGCGAATAACAGATAAACGTAGAAACATAGGTTAGGTGAGAAGCGTAGGTTGGGTTCAAAAACGTAGGTTGGGCGTAGGTTGGGCTGAGCGCTTTTCGCGAAGCCCAACAATTCAAAGCTGCGCCAATCTTAACGTTGGGCTTCGCAAAAAGCGCTCAGCCCAACCTACGCCCAACCTACGCTTCTCAGCCAAACCTACCGTTTCTAATATAAGCAGTCGGCTCGTCTGAATGCACTTCATCAGCCGCACCAAAACTAGTAACATCGGCTAATTCAATTGCCATATCACCTTCTTGAGATCGAGACTGCGATTTTTCAGGCAAAAAATCATGCTTATCGGCCGCATCAATAATAGAAGTCGTAGTAGTAGTAGTAGTAGGAGGAGGAGGAGGAGGAGCCGCACGAAGCGCGGTCATTGTCGTTGTCGCGTTCGTTGTGATTGTGGTTGTGTTTATAGTTCCAGCTGTCGTTGCAACTGGCGCCGAAAAAGAAGTGGCCGGTATTGTCAAAAATGTTTGCTTCCCTCTCCTATACAAAGAAGCATCACACTCTTCAGCACACGCTATACAAAGCTTAGCGAGCTTTACATACTCATTTTCAGTATCATTAATATCACTTAACATCATTTGATATTTTATATAACCGAATTTTTTTCCAGTGATACAACCTTTCGTTACCTGATCCAAATTTTCTAGCGTAGGCGGATTTAATACAAACAGATGATTTGCTAATGTCACATAAACGCGTGGCAATTTAGAATAAGTAAACGGTTGTTCGCCTTTCTCTATTTTTTTATTTTGAATCATCTCTCCTATTTCGCGAAATGTATCTCTCAACACATCCTGTGTTGGCGTGAAAGTACGATGCATCAATATAGCTTCCCATAAAGCTTTCGTATAAAAATGAAGTTCAGCTGGTGTAAGTAATTTATCTTGAGATTGACTCCCAATAGCGCTACGAATTAATCCGGTAGATCCCGAAAAAACAACATGAGTAGATTTAACTCGCATCTTCTGTGGCAATAGATCACCCCAAGTATCGAGATAAGATTTACATTGATCAACAACACGCATATAAACATCATTTTCAATATAATGATAACGCAATTTTTTTGCGATTTGATCGAAAGCAAAGTTTAGAAAAAATTTTTGTTCATCGATAGTTAATTTTATAAAATAAGGAGAAATATTAGATTGATTTGTTATTTTCTTAACTAAAAAATCAAATATTTCTTTTATTTTTTCTTTTGATGGCAATGCATCTTCATACTTACTATTATTCGTATTTGAAAAAAAATCACCTATTATTATTGCTTGAAAATCGCTTACATATTCATTAAGATTATTCATAAAAAATGAACGCAATACACTATGTTTTTCTTTCATATGAGATAACAAATCAGAGAATTTTTGCAATATAGTGGTATAAGCGATACAAGCTTTTGCAAGCTTAGCGTGATCACTATCATTATTTTCAAAATTATCTAATCGCCTCGTATACAATACACCACGCATAGGTTTTTGTGTAATTGCGCCAGGAGCGATGATATCTGGCGTAAACGGATTTAATATAGGCAAATGATTTGCTATGACGATCAAGATTTGTTCCATTTCGCTGTCAGAAAATTCTTTCTCCATTTTTAAAATTTTTTCTTCGTTTATTTTTTTACCTGCGTAATAAAAAATTTTCCGCAATTTAGAATTATCTGGCGTGTAATCACGCTCAATTAATGCGACTTCCCATAAAATTTTTGTATAACCGTCAAGTTGATCTTGTGTAAGTGTTATGTTTCGAGGTTGACTCATCATTAGTTCCTTCTTCAGTAACCGTCTTCATCTTAGGCCTTGGCGTCATGCGCGTTAAAATTTCATAAGCAGATGTTCGATTATGTTTCGCCACTTCTTCAACAGGCAGACCTTCTCCCCACAAGGTCACCTCATCACCTATTTTTGCTTCTGGTTGATTACGCAAATCAACAGTAAGCATATCCATCGAAACACGACCCACTAATTGACTGCGCTTATTATTAACCAAAATAGCCGTGCCATTTTCCGCATATTGAGGATAACCGTCGCCATATCCTACTCCCACGACACCAACCATCATCTCTTCTGGTGCTGTCCATGTGCCGCCATATCCTACTTTTTCACCTTTAGGCACCTTGGTAATAGCAATTAATCGAGAAGACAATGTCATCACGGGTTTCAATCCATATTCTAATCCCGTTTTATCGGCAAACGGTGATGCACCATACAAAATCAACCCTGGCCGTACCCAATCTTTGTGCGCATCAGACCAAGCAAGAATGCCAGCAGAATTAGCTAAACTACGCGGCCCTGGTAATCCCCTTGTGATTTTTTCAAATAATTGAATTTGATTTTTCGTTGTGGAACGCTTAAGTGAATCAGCTTCGGCAAAATGTGTCATCAATCCAATTGGTTTTTTAATCGAAGAAACGGCTAACAATCTTTGATAAATATCGTGTACATCATTTGGTGCGATACCTAAACGATGCATGCCCGTATCAATTTTCAGCCAAACTGAAAAACAAGATTCCAACGGAAATTGTTCTAACATTTCTACATGAGGGAGATGATGAACAACTAACGTGAAATGATGATGCGCTGCATCAATTAATTCATCGGGATAAAATACACCTTCCATCAAGACAATCGGTTTTGTGATGCCTGCTTCACGTAATTTCAATCCTTCTTCCAATGAAGCAACACCTAATGCATCTACGGTTTGAAGTGCTAATGCCACGCGTTCGATACCATGACCATAAGCATTCGCTTTTACCATGGCTATCATTGCACTATGTGGCGCGAATGCCCGTACACGTTCAACATTATGTTGAAGCGCGGACACATTAATTGTCATGAAAGTAGGACGGCTCATTTAGAATATTCTGTATGAGGTATGAAATTTTCAAAACAAGTATATTGTCCCATGAAGGTCAAATATAATTTTCCAATGGGGCCGTTTCTTTGTTTAGCAATAATGATTTCTGCTGTGCCTTTGTGAGGACTATTATCATTGTAGACTTCATCACGATAAATAAAGGCGATTAAATCTGCGTCTTGTTCGATAGCACCAGATTCGCGTAAATCCGACATCACCGGCCGCTTATCCGCACGCTGTTCTAAACCGCGATTTAATTGTGACAAAGCAATCACCGGCACTTTTAATTCTTTTGCTAAACTTTTTAATGAACGTGATATCTCAGAAATTTCTGCTGTGCGATTTTCATTATTGCCTGGCACTTGCATCAATTGTAAATAATCCACCACAATTAATCCCAATTGACCTTGTTCTTTTGATACGCGGCGAGCTCTCGCACGCATTTCTGCAGGACTCAGCGCTGGTGTATCATCAATAAAAAGCGGTGCCTCTGATAACATACTGACAGTTGAAGTAATGCGCGGCCAATCTTCATCTTGCAATTTTCCTGTTCGTATACGTAATTGATCAATTCGACATAAAGAAGAAAGAAAGCGCATCACAATGGCTTCGCCTGGCATTTCCAAACTAAATACTAATACTGGCAAACGACTTTTAATCGCAACATGCTCTGCGATATTCATCGCTAAAATGGTTTTACCCATCGAAGGACGACCTGCAATAATCATTAAGTCAGATTGTTGCAAACCAGAAGTCATATTATCAAATTCATGATAACCCGTTGGCACACCTGTAATTGACGCATGAGAATGAAACAAAGTGTCAATTCTATCCATGGTTTTTGTTAAAATTTCTTTGATATTGACAGGACCAGAACCGCGCGCGCCTTGTTCTGAAATAGAAAATACTTTACGTTCTGCTTCATCTAATAATTCAACAATACTACGGCCTTGCACATTGAATGCACTACTTGCAATATCACCTGCAGCAGCAATCAATTGCCGCAAAACAGAACGCTCGCGGACAATATCGGCATAGGCTGTGATGTTGGCAGCACTCGGCGTATTATTGGCCAATTCAAATAAATAAACTTCGCCACCCGCTTGTTCTAATTCATGCAATTCCCGCAAAACCTCTGAGACAGTTAAGACATCAACTGGTTTATGCTGAGAAACCAAACGTCCCATGGCACGAAAAATTAAGATGTGTTCGTGACGATAAAAATCAATTTCACGAATACGATCAACAATTTGGTCCCAAGCGCGATTATCGAGCATCAAGCCGCCTAACACGGATTGCTCTGCTTCAAGCGAATGCGGCGGTGTTTTGACCGAGGCCGGGGTCAACATTCTTGGTGGATTAATGCGTTGTGCAGTTGGGAAAGTATCCGTCATGGTGGCAGCTATCCTCACATTTCAGAGATAGCAAATTTTCGCATTATATGGGGAAGTTGGCTAGCAGTTGTTGGGAAATTCAGTATAGTATGTGATTTTTGATAAAGCGCAAAGTTAAGACGATGGATACACCTATTCTTAAAAATCACTGGGAACGTTTTAAAGCTCACGTTGATTTAGATATCACTACTGCAGCGCAACTGCTTGCGCCATATACTTGCGATATCATTGATAAGCTAGATCTCTTATCTGAAGGCTGTGCCAATACAAATTACAAAGTGACATTTAAAAATAATCGTTTACCCGTCGTCATTCGTATTTATATGCGAGAAAAATCTGCGCTACCTCGTGAAATTGCGCTTCATCAACTCGTTGCAGATAAAATTCCTGTCCCTGCTCATCTTTATTCTAATGATCAATGTATCGATTATGCTTATCCCTATACCGTCATGGAGTGGATTGACGGAACATTAATGCGCGAAATTATCTTGAATAAAAATAAAGAAGCCATTATTGCATGCGCTTACGAAGCTGGTTTATATCTTAACATCATGCGGCAAATTCAATTTTCACATGGCGGTTTCTTTGAAAATGGATTAACTATTCGGCCTTTTAATGACGAAGAAAAATATCTTCCCTATGTATTAAACATGTTAAAAGATAAAATTGTTAAAGAAAGTTTAGGTGATAATCTTTTGAATACTGTTTTATGTCTTGTGAATGACAATGCAGCTTTATTACCCGATGAGAATGGCGCTAACTTGACTCATGCAGATTATGATCCAGCTAATATTTTGGTTAAACAAATTGATGGCAAATGGAAAATTGCCGCCATTCTTGATTGGGAATTTGCGTTTGCGGGAAGTTATTTACTTGATATTGGCATGGCATTAAGATACAGCCATAAAATACCCGATTATTATGAAAATAGTTTCATTGCGGGGATACAAACAAATGGATTTCAATTGCCAGCTAAATGGAAGAAACAAGCAAAATTAATGGATTTACTTTGTTTATTACAACTTGCCCATTATAATCCTGTGACAGAAAGACCAAAATTAAATAGAGATGTTGTTTCGTTGATTGGGGATACGGTGAGTAATTGGGATTTTTTTTAAAAAATAATAAAAATGCTATGCAATTATTAGAAAATTATTTAAAATGCCTTTATGCTTCCTATCAAACACAGTTTTTTCAGGCATTTCTACGCTATACATCCCGCCCATTGCTAAAAAAGCCTGCGACATAAACACATTACAGAAATTAAACATTAACATTATTGATTTACAATAAACATAACGGACAACATTATGCCAACAACCTACCTATCTTCTGCAATCAGAGGCTATGTTTCAAGTTATTTGGGTTTACCGATCGCCTGTTGGCAAGGAATCATTTTAAATTTTATTGAATCGACCTTGATTGGCATTTATTATTTTTTTCCGATTTATTTTGTAAATGAATTTCATATTAATATTGCCACCGCTGGTGTCATCATGTCCTTCTATGGATTGGGTGCTATTATTGGCGGATTACTTGGAGGATTTTTATCCGATAAAATTTCATCTAGGATTGTATCAAGCGCATGTTTGCTGATTCTGTCAGCCATTTTTTTCATTCTTACTAAACTGCATATCATTAAATTATTAATTATCGCTCTATTTATACTGGGAATCGCTTCTTATGGATTTATTACTTCTAATTATCTCTGGGTACTTGCACAATGCGATAATCACGAAATAAAAAGATTAAAAGCAATTAACCTACTCAGTGTTGCTTCAAACTTAGGCTTAGGCTTATCCGCTATCATTGTCAGTTTAATGGCGAGTTATGGCTTTAAAAATATTCTTATATTATCCAGCACACTATTATTTTTATCTGCCATTTATTTTTATTTAATCGAACGACACAGCATCTCTCCAACAATGCAAAATCATCATACAATGGAAAACGTAACAACGCTTCCTACTGACAAAATAAAAAATAAAAAAATAATCTATCTCGTATTAGGTTGTTTATTTTTAACTGGCTTAATTGTGTTTCAATCCAGTACAACTTATTCCATATACATTCAAAAATCTTTTCCTGATTTAGGCCTAAAAGGTATCAGCTTTTTATTTACGTTGAATTCATTCTTAGTCGTTTTTTTTCAAGCGCCAATTATCAATCTACTCTCTAAACAGAACAAAATATTAATCATAGGAATGGGAGCTTTTCTATTAGGCTTTGGTCGATTCATTCTCAGTTTCGCTTTTGTGTTTTCATTGGCAATTCTTTCATGTCTCGTTTATACACTAGGAGAAATATTATTTTTTTCAGTAGCACAATTTGTCTGTTATCAAAACGGCCTTGAGAATAAGAAAGGCTATACGTTAGGCACTTATCGAATGGTTTATGCAAGCAGCCGTGTTTTAGGGCCCGCTGTTGGAGGCCATATTTATCAGCAATGTGGTGCGAATATGGTGTGGTTTGCTTGTGGTTTGTTAGGATTATTATGTTTAACAGGCTGTTACGGATATAAAATCCAATCTGCAAATTAATCACACAAATTCTCTCGAATTATATATAGAAGTTTATAAAATATCCTACAAATGTTATATATAACAAGTAATTATACAGATTTCCAGAGCTTATTGTATCCAAATGAACTCACTATTAAATTGTATCTATTTGCATACTTAATATAGTTGTGGTATATTGAATACATTATGAAATGTTTAAAATGCAAAAATGTAATTAAAACAGCGTCAATATACGGCCTCCATGATGAGTGCTTTATTACGAGTTTTAATTTACAAAATTCTACCGAATTCCAAGATTTAGACCCCAAAAAATCTTCGGCGAAACAAAGTAATCCGGAAATAAAAAAAAAGGTGGATACATTCTTTCAAGGAATGTACTTAAAATATTCAGCCAAACTTGGCCAGGTATCCTACATCTTAAAAATTCAGGAACCGGAATACCCTGACCTCCCAATAGTGGAGTATCTTTGTAACCAAATTGCCGAATTACTGGGTATGGATATTCCTCCATATCACCTAATTTATTTTAATGGCCGCATAACATTTGTAACTCGCAATTTCATGCAAGACTATATTGGAACACTTCAACATATCTATAAATATCTACCCATTGGCGAAGAAAATCATAATTGCGAAGAAATAATAAAAGTAATTCTTAATGAAACGGGAAAATTAGCGGACGTTGTCAAATTTATAAATATTTGTCTTTTTGATTCACTTATAGGAAACAACGATCGACATGGAAGAAATCTTGGAATAATTGAAACTGCTGACATTAAGAAATTATCTCCCGTTTATGACAATCCATCTTTCATTGGCATTCAAGATGATTTCTTACTCGATTCAGATACTAATCCAAGCGGCAGCATCTGGACAAAAGCATCTAAAAACCCAGCGCCCCAACATTATATTAATGAATTTAAAAGATTAGGCCATGAAATTATTACAGAAAAATTTCAAAAAAAAATTATTACAAACGCTTCAAATATAATTAATTTAATAAATAATTCAGACTTAAATGCAAAAAGAAAAAAAGCTTTTGTGAAATTAATCGAAAAACGAATTCGAGACTTCAGAAATGAAAAATAAATTCAAGAACATCATCGCTGTTGATATTTATCTTGAGAAAAGGAAAACTCGTGAATACGTTGGACGTTTATCACGAAAAAATTCTAATTTTATATTCACCTATTCTGATGCTTATATTTACAAAGAAAAAGCTATCTCTTTAGGCCCCGATCTACCATTATCCACCAAAAAATTTATCTCAAAAAAGCTATTTCCATCATTTGAAGATAGAATTCCCTCAAGTAAAAATCCCGCTTATCCTGAGTACTGTAAAATGGTCGGCATTAACAAAGATGAAAAAGATCTACTGATTTTAGTTGCAACGATAGGTCAAAAAGGTGCATCTTCCTTTGTTTTTGCTCCAGTCTTTCATCATTCAATTACCAGCAATGACATAATCAAATATCGTAAGCACTTACATCTTACCGTTAGAGAATTTTGTGAACTCTTTGATATTGCCACATCAACTTTGCATAGAATTGAAAAAAATAAAACTAGTGGCAAAGATACTTTAAAACGTCTTGAAATATACCTCCACTTTCCCAAAGTTGCTCTATATGAAATAATGAAAAATGGAGATAAGATTAACGAAACAAAAAGAAACTTGGTTGAAAAAATATTACAAAGCGATGAAAAATTTCAGGCGCTTTCGCAAATTTAGACACATACAGACAAGCCTAACATATAGGCTTTTATGAATCTAACTCTTACATTTTAGCCAACGAATTCTATTCTGCACAAACTAAAGAATCAACTTTATTTTTTATCTATCTAAAGTATATTGATAGTAATACTCATTTTACTTAATATCCATTATATCAAAGGAAATAAAAAATGAAACTTAAACACGTACCTCTCTGGAAATGGCTTTTAATTATCATCCTGATCTTAGCGCTGCCCCTCTTTTTTTCGTTTTATCGAAATGTTCAAATTCAACGAGCGCTATCACAAATTCAAACACAGCCATGATTAACGAAACTAAAAATCATCATATATAGGAACATAAAGTGAATAAAAAAATCTGGTTAATTTTAATTATTGCTATGCTCAACGCAGTTGGCCTTACCATTGTTTTCCCACTTTTTCCATTTTTATTGGGATTGTATGTGCCCATCAATCAAATCGCGCCTTATTTAGGCGTATTGATTTCGACATATGCGGCTTGTAAATTTCTTGCCTCCCCCATCATGGGCGGCTTGAGCGATCATTTTGGTCGAAAACCCATTTTACTATTTAGCTTGCTAGGATCAGCTGTTGGTTATTTTGTATTGGGTATTGCTGGCGCATTGTGGGTTTTATTTCTTGGTCGAATTATTGATGGCATTTCTGCAGGCGATATTAGCACGCTGTATGCCTATGCGGCAGACAGTGCAACAGGAAAAGAACGTGCAAAACTCTACGGATATTTAGGTGCGGCCAATGGTTTTGGCTTTATGATTGGGCCTGCTGTTGGCGGGTTATTAGGGATGAAACACGTGTCACTACCATTTTTTATTGCAGGTGGAATCTCAATCATTACCGCAATTTTAATCTATTTTGTCTTGCCTGAAACACTTGAAAAAGAAAAGCGTACGAAAAAGATCACCTTTCATTCTTTCAATACATATAGCCACTTCAAAGAAATTCTTTCTTTGAAAAAAACACGCAATATTATTATTTTAGGGACGTTTTTCGTTATCGGCCTGTGTTTATATCAAAGCAATATTGCCGTGTTCGTTAAAAATATATTTAACTGGAATCCTGCTCACGTCGGCGCATTATTTGCTTTGGTAGGATTGTGCGACATTATTTCACGGGCATTTTTGTTGCCAAGGCTGATTAATTTTCCTGAAAAAACTGTTGGTAGTGGCGGCTTGTTATTAATGATCGCAGGGTTTTCTTTTATTGCGTTTAGCGTTTATTACAATGCCGTTATTTTATTATGGACCGCTGTTATATTTATCACGATTGGAGAAGGTTTATTTGATCCACATTATAACAATATGCTGTCACACTCTGTCAGTGACAATAAACAAGGACAATTACAAGGCGTAAATCAAAGCATTCAATCGTTATTATATGCCATTTTTCCTGCTGTTTCCGGGATAATTTATTTATATCATCCGACAGCTGTATACATTGTTGCAGCATTTTTGATGGTAGTAACGCTTTTATATTTTCACAAACAGTTCACTTAAAAACAGCTATTTTGAATGGTTGACATTATCTCGCACATGCGCAACAAAATTAAGACATCTTGTTTTAATAAGTCCCGCTACTTTTTCTTGTGATGGATGTTGAACTTCAACTGCTGACAACAAAGAAAGAATTTTATCTATCAGTTCTAAAATACATCTACGAACTTCTGGTTTAGCAAATCCAATCTCATCCGCTAATTTATAAAAATTTTCAATTCTAATATTGTTAGTTTGATATTCCCCGCCCAATTTCATTGCCATTTTTTTATCTAAATCTTCGTAATATAAAGTACAAATCAAATCATATAGCGGTGCTAATCGCAATTCTTCAAGATATAAAAGAGAGAAATTCTTACCATGCGCATCGCAATTTCCAATAAGATAATTAAATATGACTGCATTTAACATTTTTTCTAAATCAATAACAGGAACTGATGATTCTCTTCTGATCAGATCGAAACATTGTTTTAAAGAAGGCCCACCTTCATTTTGATATTTATTTATTGATCTAATACCTAACGCCTGGCAAAAATCTTCTTGATGTATTCGATAGATTTTTATTTCCTCCTCTCCATCAGAAAAAATTCGATCATATCTTTTTATTAATAAATAATTAATATCATCAATTTTTTTAATATCCGCTTCTGCAACTGACAAACCAATTTTTTTTGCTAGCTTCAAACAAAATGCTTCATTAAAAATAACATCCTCATAAATAGTAAAATCAGGTTTTAATATATGCGTACTAGGTGCGCTATTTAATGGAAGATAAATTTTATTATCTTTTATATATACTGCTAACTTATCTTGTACACCAGCCAATGAAAGGCGTACGTTTTTCTCTCCAGCAAGTAACGGACGGGTCGGTAATTCTCGAAGTATATTAGGAAGTTCCATGCTAGATAATTCATAATAATCATCAATGCTAGGGTTTGATTTTTCTCCTGCAGGCATAAAGGATAATGCGCCAGCACATTCGCCTCCTATTTTTTCAAGCATTGAAAAATCATTGTTAGCACTTATTCCTAAGTTTCTAGCAATTATTTTTCTTTGATTTTCTTCAGGCAAAATGCCTTCAAAAAAAGCATGGCATTGCTTTCTTGTAAATATTTCTTTCTGTAAAGGCAGCGAACATGAAATTCTAATTGCATCGGGATCATCAAGCCAACTAGAGGAATAAGTAAAAGTGACATCTCCGTGGCTATCCTGTATTAATTGCCCTACAATTTTTTCATGGAAATAAACATCCAACGTCTTAACCATTTTATTTGCCTTTAATGATAAGCTTTATTCCTAGTGTTCTTAGGACTGTTAAAACTTTTTCTAGCTGACAAGTTGGCTTACCTTGCTCAAGTTCAATAATAAAACGTAAACCAGTTCCGGAAGTAAGTGCTAAATTACGTTGAGTGACACCAAGTTTTTTACGCGTCTTTTTAACTATTTTGCCAATATCTTCAGCGTTGTAGATAGTTAAGCTATTACTCATAACTTCCCCAAAAAAATATTCCCGTACGGGTATATTAATTCAATTTACGCTAATAATCAATACAAATATTACCGATCGGTAATATAATAACTTTAAGGATATAATTTAATATTGAATATTCCTATTATTTTTTCTCAATAAAATGTTGATATGCCACTTGCGCAACACGTGCAATCGCATGATTACTATTCGTTTCGCCTTTAGTATTCGCATTCACATAAACCACAACGATGACTTTATTTTTTAAATTATCCTTCGGAATAAGAACACCAACATCATTTGCGATGCGTTGAATCGTACCTGTTTTATGTGCAACGATTATCGATTTCGGCATTAAGCCTTTCAATCGCGTTTCACCTGTTTGCGTTTGCGACATCACATCCAATAATAAATCCGCATATTTTGGCTGTAATGCTTTATTTGTCACAATAGATTCTAACAACGTAACCATGGCTTTAGGTGTTGTTGTATCTAAATCGCTTGTTTCAAATGCATGCATACCTTTCTTTTGACTTTCTATGCTTGCACTATTAAATATTTTTAAAAGTTCTGCTAAATTGCGTTTATTCTTTGGAATCGCATCGATTTGACTTCTCACACCATAAGCATCTTCTACAATACCCATGGTAGGTCTATCAATGCGCATATTTTCAATACCCAATTTTCGTACTGTTTCTGTGACTGCTTCTGGTCCTCCAATCAGTGACAAAATTTTATCCGTTGCTGTGTTGTCACTTAATCGAATCATCAATGAAAGTAAATTCATGAGTGAGATTTTCACACCAGGATAAAAAAGTTGTTCCGATATCACACCTGTGCCACCTGGAATAAGATCTTGTGGTTCTATCGTAATTAACTGATCTAAATGCAATGTACCAGCTTCGACTAATTGCAGAAGACGAACAGCAATGGCTACTTTATACGTGCTGCACATCGGGAAAAACTTGTCGCCATTCCAATAAAATCCTTGATGAGAAACTAAACTATAAACGCCAATCCCTACTTTTCCGCCCGTCTGATTGACAATCGTTGTGATTTGTTTTTGAATTTGCAAAGATTCTTTTTTATTAAGTTCAACAGACTGCCAAGCTTGTTTACCCGATGAAAAAGAGGCAGAAGCCAGCATGAAAGATATTGTTATAACAAGCCATTGTAGTAATGAAAACTGAAAAAATTTTTTCATATTAATCATCTTAACCTCTCAGAATTAAACAAGCCGCTGCACCATTGCGTGCTGTAGACATATTTCCCGTTTGCGTAAATGTTTTTGTAGCTGGATCATACAATTCAGCGGTAGCTATCGTAACAAATTGACTATTCACGCCCCCCGCTATCAAGACACGACCATCATCTAATGTTTGCGAAATATGAAAATCACGTCCTGAAGTCATACATCCTTTTGGTGGAGGCGCGCCAGCACAACTACTTGCTGTTGGCGTAAAGACGCCTGTAGATGGATGATAGATTTCCGCATTATTTTGAATTAAAAAATGATTATCTTGACCACCGGTAATGAGTACTGTGCCATCTTGTAATAAACTCGCTGCATGGGCTTCACGATAAGCAGACATCACGCCTTTTGTTGCCGTAAATTTTTTCGTTTTAGGATCAAAAATTTCTGCTGTATTTAATGCAGGATTAATATCACCCGTTTTAGCTGACATTTGAGATGCACCGCCTGCAATTAATATCGTTCCATCATTTAATAAAGTCGCTGTATGCCTAAATCGCGGTGATGTCATGTTACCAACTGGTGTAAATGTTTTAGTTGTTGGATTATAAAGTTCTGCTGACATTAATACATTAAATTGATTATCATAGCCGCCAGTTATCAAAACAAGACCGTCTGCAGAACAACCACAATGCGATATTAATGTTGCAGTATGTTGTCGACGCGGCACTTCCATGTTACCTGTATTAATAAAGGTATTAGTCGAAGGATTAAATAATTCTGCTGTCCCTTGTGAAGAAAATGCATCACCACCCGCAATTAAAACTTGACCCGCAAGCGAACCGCTAACTACTGCAGGATCAAGTAATGTTGCTGTATGCGCAACTCGCACATGATTCATCGTACCTATTGTCAACGTTATCGTGTTATGAAGCGGTTGATAAATTTCCGCTGAATTAAGCGTCCCAGAACCTTGCCCACCCGTAATGAGTACGGTGTCATTTGTTAACAAAGTTGCAGTTGCTGTCATTCTTCCTGTACTCATCGTTGTTGGAACAAGCGAAAACATATTAGTCGTTGGATCAAAAATTTCTATCGTATTTAACATTTTTTCATTATTATCACTTCCTCCAACCACAGCAACATCATGTGATTGTGAACAGCTTGTGATAAGAAATAGAGAAAAGAAAATAAGAAAAAATCGTAATCCTGATTGATGTAATTTCATGTGATATTCCATTGTCGTATTTATTTTCTAATATAGAAGGTGTTTTATCGAAATACAATAAGAAGATATTTAATTTTGTATAAATAAAGCCCGCATTGAACAACAGTCCTAAAATACCCGCTATAGAGGGTAAACTGTAATTACCCCTTATAACGAGTAAAATAATAATTATGATATTAATATTGACTTTCACGTTACGTTATCCCTTATGGTGCAATAGTCAAATAGAGAAATCCTTATGGCATACACGGTAAAAAAATTAGCAGCAATATCAGGCATTAGTATTCGAACACTTCATTTTTACGATGAAATTGGATTACTAAAGCCTGCGTATTATGGCGATAATCATTATCGTTATTACGAAGAAGCACAACTTCTAATGTTGCAGCAAATTTTATTTTTTCGTGAACTAGGATTTCAACTTAGCGACATACAGAGGATTATTTCAAGTCCTGATTTCGATAAAATAAAAGTATTGGAATCACACAAAAAAATCCTCGAAAAAAATCTCAATCAAACAAAAACATTGATTGAAACTGTTGATAAAACCATTGCACATTTAAGAGGTAAAACACCCATGAAACTCGAAGACATATTT
>JABDCN010000026.1 GCA_013288125.1 Gammaproteobacteria bacterium | reverse complement strand
TCAACAAGCGTTGGCTCTGCTGTAATGGATTCAACTCGTGCTTGATCTTCAACAACCCCTTGTTCTTGCAATTCAATAGGAGAAACAGGATCGTTTGTTTCTGGTTTTTCTTCTTCAACTGCACGCTTAACAAAAGTACGCTTTTTACGTACTTGTATGCTCACTGTTTTATTGCTTGCCCCTCGACCGCCACCCAATTTAATTTCACTGACTTTTGCACGACGAACAACGATTTTTTCTGGGATAGCATCATGTTTTGCGCCATGATGCTGTTGCAAATAACGCAATAGTTTTTGCTTTTGTTCTTCGCTGACTAAATCGGTTGCACGCTTCAAAGCAATGCCAGCATCGTTGAACTGAACCAACACGCGATCAAGCGCAGCACCGATATCATCAGCAAATTGCTGTACAGTTAAACCTTTATCGGCTTTCTTCATTACATACCCTAAATTTTGTTATTCGTTAAACCAAATTTTACGTGCTGTCATAATCAATTCGGCAGCCCTTTTCTCGTTGATTTCTTCTACTTCTAACAAATCATCAACAGATTGTTCTGCTAAATCTTCTCGTGTCACTATCCCATGACTCGCTAAAATATACGCCGTATGCTTATCCATCCCTTCCATTTCTAATAAATCTTGCGCTGGCTCTGCTTCTAATGCTTGCTCTTGCGCAATCGCTTGCATCAATAAAGCCGCTTTTGCACGTTCACGTAAAGCATTCACAAGCGTCTGATCAAACCCGTCAATTTCCAATAATTCTTGAACGGGAACATAGGCGATTTCTTCTAATGAAGAAAACCCTTCTTCTGTTAATACTTGCGCGGTTTGCTCATCAATCTCTAATTTTTCCTGGAAAAGTGCAAAAATCTTTTCACCTTCAGCGCTAGATTTTGCCCGCGCTTCTTCTTCTGTCATGACATTCAATGTCCAACTGGTTAACTCACTGGCCAATTTGACATTTTGACCATGCCTGCCAATCGCTTGTGATAATTGATCTGTTTTCACCGCGATATCCATGGTATGACTGTCTTCATCCACGACAATAGAAGCCACTTCTGCTGGCGCCATCGCATTAATAACAAGCTGGGCCGAGTTGTCATCCCATAAAACAATGTCGATGCGCTCACCACCCAATTCACTAGAAACCGCTTGTACACGTGCACCACGCATACCAACACAAGCGCCTACCGGATCAATACGTCCATCATTGGTCTTAACAGCAATTTTCGCACGTGAACCAGGATCGCGTGCCGCTGCTTTAACTTCAATTAATTCTTCACCAATTTCAGGTACTTCAATCTTAAATAATTCGATCAGCATTTCAGATCGTGTTCTACTGACTAAAATCTGCGGATTTCTTGTTCCTTCTGAATGAATATCGTACAAGTAAGCGCGTACTCTATCGCCCACCCGCACTGCTTCATGAGGAATCATTTCAGTTCGAGATAAAATAGCTTCCGCATTACCGCCTAAATCAAGCACAATAAAGTCACGTTTAACCGCTTTGACTGTACCTAAAATAAGCTGGCCCATCTTTTCACGATAGGCATCAATAATTTGTGCGCGTTCTGCTTCCAATACTTTTTGGATAATGACTTGCTTTGCTTTTTGTGCCGCAATTCGACCAAACTCGACAGATTCCATTGGTTCAAAGACATAAGCATTCAATTGAGCGTTCGCATCTTGTTTCTTAGCATGAACTAGGGTCAATGTTGTCAATCCATGATCATCTTCTTCACTGTCATCTGAAATAACCAGCCAACGGCGTGTTGTTGAATAATCACCTGTTTTTCTATCAATCTCGACTTTCACATCAATTTCTTCGCCTGCTTTTTTCTTGGTTGCCGTCTCAAGCGCAGCTTCAATGGCTTGGAAAATAACATCTCTATCCACCCCTTTTTCGTTGGATACCGCTTCAACTACGAGCAAAATTTCTTTATTCATAGCACGACCCCTTGAGAGGATTTTCGACGATCTATACCTGGTGACGATACTTCCAGGGTATATTTCCCTTGAAATAAATCTTCAACATCTAACATAGCGCTCACTTGACGACTCACACGCGCGCAATCGTCCAGTGTAACACCTGTTGGTGTGTCAATATAAAGACGAAACAGCATTTGTCTGCCTTGTGACAAAATTTCTACACCCACAAACCCATATCCCATCGAGTCAATGAGTTTCTCTAGCCGCTCTTGCAAAGCAGGACTAATCTTTGTCATAAGCACCAATTTTCGATCAGCATATAAACAAAAACCCCATCAGGGGCTTTTGTTTTTTGTCTATTTGGTAGCGGGGGCAGGATTTGAACCTACGACCTTCGGGTTATGAGCCCGACGAGCTACCAGACTGCTCCACCCCGCAGTAACGGCCGTATTCTATGTGAATTTATGATGGCGAGCAAGAGAATGATTTTCAATGAATGGTTTCTAATCAACTACCTTTTCAAACAAATTTTCCAATGTTACTACATTAGCAATCAATTCCTTTGAGTATTGAGTCTGCTTAACACCATGAGCAGAAATCAACACCAAAAATATTTGCTTAACTGTTCGCGATATTTTTTTAAATACTTCGATTTTTTGTTGCAAAACATCTGCATACTTCTTATCGACTACAAATGGTTTATCTGTATATTTAATCTCGCATATAGAAATTGCATCGTATCGATCAAATAATAAATCTATTTGCACTCCTTTTTCCATTCCAATTTTACGAGGCACATATCGCCAAGGCGACGCTAAACTCGTTTCTTCTATATTTAAAGCTTTTTTAATTTGCACAATATGTCTATAACAAATATTTTCAAAAACATACCCTAACCAGCCAAAATATCCAGGCGTATTTACAATGTTCTTCCAATATCTACCCGCCTTATTTTGTTTTAGTTGATTCTTTATTGGTTCAATCCATTTTAAATAAAAATAACAGTATTCATCATTAATTCTATAAAAAATGCCCAATTTTTTATGTCCAAAAGGAATATAGCTTTCGATGAAACCTGCATATTCTAAATCCTCTAATCGGCTAGTTAATCGTCCACCTTTGCCTGTTAATTTTGCTTTTCCATCAAGTATATTTCTTGGGACACCATCTTTGTATCTACCAATAAGAGTAATCAATTCTTTATATTGTTCCGAATATTCAAACAACGATAAAAATACTTCATCAAATTCATCAAACAAAATGCCTTCCGAATTAAAAAATAAATTATCAATATTTTGATCTATTGAATAACTTTTTTTAAGTTGATTGAGATAAAACGGGACCCCGCCCATCATCATATATAATCTTAAAATTTGCTGATAATTACATTGATATCCAAGATGTCTTAAATATAAAGATGTTTCATTTAAATTAAAGGGTAATAACCTTATTTTTCTTGTTACTCGATTGTGAAGACCACCTTTATTTTTAATAATTTTTTTTATTATCCAAGAAGCTGCCGAGCCACAAACAATTAGTTTAATTCTTTTATCATCCGCCCAAAATCGATTCCAAAAATATTCTACAGCAGATATAACGCCTGATTTCCTTGTCGCCATCCATGGAAGTTCATCTAAAAATATCACTATCTTACTATTGCTAGACACTTGTTTAATGGCATGTGTCAACTCCTCCAGTGCATCCATCCAATTCTTTGGCGCCTTAATTGAAGCGCCGCGATAAAATACTTCGCCTATTTCCTTTGAAAATCGAGAAAGATGTTTATTTAATGCTCCTTTGTATATACCTGTCATTTGTAAATAGATACATTTTTTTTCTTGAAAAAAATGTTTAATGAGAAAAGTTTTACCAATACGACGTCTTCCATAGACAGCTATAAATTCAGCTTCATTTGAATTAAAGGCATCTTCAAGTTCTTTTTTCTCTTTGCTTCTACCAATAATTTTATCCAAAAAAACAACCCTTTTATTATCATTTCGAATACAGTATTTACCGGGACACATATAATCTTATCATAAGTGTCCCAGTAAAACAAAAAATTTGTCTTACTGGGACACTTATAGATATCGTATAAGTGTCCCAGTAAGACATACCCGCAACCCCTCATTTTCTCAACATGCCAAAAAACATCAACAACATTGAATGATGCCATCAATCAGCATAAAATAAGCCTTTTCTCTAAATCATAACGATATCATGATGTCATTCACATTCTGGGACACTGAACGTTTCATTCACAGCGTCAAAACAACCATTGCCTGTGTTATTGGTTTCTATTTAAGTCGATTGATTGGACTGCCTGCAGATCAATGGGTCGTCATTTCCATCATCGTCGTGATGTGCGCGCAAATTTATGTCGGCAGTATGGCGCAGAAAAGTTATTCGCGATTTTTAGGCACACTACTAGGCTGTTTATTCGCCTCTGTTAGTTTGATTTTCACACATCACTCCACACTAGACATTGCTGCTACGATTGCCTTATCGAGTTTTATTTTTAGTTACATTGCAACAGGACAACAAGAATTAAGTTATGCCGGTACTTTGGGCGCAGCCACAACTGCCATTATTTTATTAGGCAGTAAAGAACCCACGCTAACTTTCGCAGCACAGCGTTTTCTTGAAATTAGTTTGGGTATTTTAATCGCTGGTGTCATTTCGCAATTTGTCTTCCCCATTCATGCAAAAACACATTTGCGGCGCGAACAAGCAAAAACACTCGGCATGTTGCATGATTATTATAAAAATCTATTAGCCGATCACACGCAACTCATCGAAATCCAAGAACTAGATGAAAACATCGTCAAATCACTACTCAAACAACGTCAACTTGCAAAAGAATCTGCTTCAGAAAAAAAAGGATCGGCATTCAATCAACTTCATTTTACTGAATCACTTTATTATGAACGAGAAATATTACGCGCTATTACTTTCATGTATCATGGCATTGACACCATCAAACAATGTTCACATCATTTTGTTTCAATTCCTTCTTTATCTGAATTTAATGAAGCGGTATTAACTTGTCTCAAACAATTAGTTACCATGATTGAAAATAAAAATTCTAAGCAACAAATTATTATTCCATCTGTGGACGCTGTCAAAACAGATTTCAAAAAAATACAACCTCCACCATCACATGAAGAAATGATTGCCATTGGTGGTTTTTTATTTTCTGCAGAAATTGTTGTTCATAGTCTACAAAAATTGAAAGAATTATCAAAATAGTTTTTAGGTCAAAAAACCCGCCCTTCAGGGCGGAAGGAGCGCCGCCGGCGAAGCCGGCATAAATGGCGCGGGTCAGGGCGAGGTGCAAACCTCGTCCTGACCAAAATTGACTCCGACCCGAAGGGCGGAGACATTATTGCTAAGAGGTCTATGTCATGTCATCTCAACTTAAATTCATAAACGAAATACGTCGCATGCAACAAGGCAGATTATTTTTAAGCATGCTTGGACTGTCATGGTCTTTTGCAATCACAACAATATTTTTATTTGGCATTCCTCACTTAACGCGATCAGAATTACATGCCGGCACTTCCATCGTAATATATTTTTTTGCATTATTAATTGCAGGCATCTGCACAGGCGCTTGGCTTTGTTATCGTTTATATAAAAATAGAGTACGAACGACTTATGTCCCATTAAGCGCAATTGGGATTACACTTTTCATGATCGATTTATACATTGCGATTCGTCATACCCCTTATTCCGCTGGACACGCTATCTTATCACTTTGGCGATTTTTTGCTTTAAAAGATGGATTACATATAGGCGTAGATTTTTTATCTATTGGGATTTGCATGGGCCTCTATACTATTCCTTTATATGAATTTTTGAAAAAAAATAGTAAGCCGCTATTTTATTCACACATCATGACCTATCAGTTTTTCATGAGTGCGAGCTTCGTCGTAACCGCTATCATCACATTATCTTTTTTCAAATTTGCACTCTCCGTTAATCTATTACTTTTACTTACCGCTTTATTAAATGCTTGTGTTGCTATTTATATTTGCAAAATATTACCTGATAAATTATTCAGGGCATTTTTTCATTGGTTGGTACAAACTGTTTATCGTGTCAATGTGATTGGCATCGAAAATTATTATCAAGCCGGCAATCGATTAGTGATTGTCGCTAATCACACCTCATTTTTAGATCCCTTATTATTAGCAATATATTTGCCTGATAAATTAACCTTTGCGATTGATACTCACACCGCGCAAAAATGGTGGATACAATTTTTCTTACGACTGGTCGATACTTATCCCGTAGATCCTTCCAATCCCATGGCGATTAAATCGCTCATTGATCTCGTCAAACAAGATAAACGCTGCGTGATTTTTCCTGAAGGCAGACTTACTATGACAGGCGCATTGATGAAAGTGCATGAAGGCCCTGGTTTAATTGCTGATAAAGCACAAGCAAAATTATTACCCGTTCGCATTGATGGTGCGCAATATTCTCATTTTTCTCGCTTAAAAGGAAAAGTCAGAATACGATTCGCTCCTAAAATCACTTTGACTGTTTTTCCCGCACAATCATTAGATAATTCAGAAGAAAAAAGCGCACGCATACGACGACAAAATATCAGCAGTAAATTATATGACTTAATGACAGAAGTGATGTTTGAAAGTAAAAATTATCGCCAAACGTTGTTTGCTTCCTTACTCGATGCAAAATCGACGCATGGTAGTCGTCATTTGATTGCAGAAGACATTGAAAAAAATCCTGTCAATTATCGACAATTTATTTTACGTAGTTTTATTTTAGGGGGCCTTATCTCGAAACAAACTAAGCCTGGCGAATATGTTGGATTACTTTTACCTAACATGGTCACAACAGCCATTACTTTTTTTGCCATGCAAGCTTACTGCCGTATTCCTGCGATGTTAAATTATTCTTCTGGTGCAAAAAGCGTGTTAACCGCTTGTCAAACCGCCGGCATTAAAACGGTTTATACTTCTTTAAAATTTGTACGCATGGCTAATTTAGATGAAATGATTGATACCTTAAAAAAGGGCAATATCAATATTATTTATCTCGAAAATTTTCGAAATGAAGTGAGTGCGAGACATAAAATAGTAGGTTTATTCATGTCTTTCTTTCCACGCTTGAGTTACAAACTAATTAATTACGCAGAAAATAAAAAATCATTTTTAGATTCTAATTCAGCTGCGGTGATTTTATTTACGTCGGGCTCTGAAGGCACACCAAAGGGTGTTGTACTGTCACATCAAAATATTCAAGCAAATTGCAGTCAAATGAATGCCTGCGTTGATTTTACGTCCAGTGATAAAATTTTAAATGCTTTACCTGTGTTTCATTCATTTGGCTTAACAGCCGGCATGTTATTACCTTTAATTTCTGGTGTAAAATTTTTCTTATATCCTTCACCTTTACATTATCGAATCGTGCCTGTTGTCGCTTACGATTGTAATGCAACCATTTTATTTGGAACCGATACCTTTTTAACGGGTTATGCAAAACACGCACATCCTTATGATTTTTACAGTGTACGATATATTTTTGCCGGTGCTGAAAAATTGCGAGAAGAAACACGAAACACTTGGATGCATAAATTTGGTATTCGTATTTTTGAAGGTTATGGTGTAACAGAAACTTCTCCCGTTCTTGCCACCAATACAGCACTGCAAGGAAAACCAGGTACGGTTGGTCGATTACTTCCCGGCATTCGTTATCGTTTAAAACCTGTCGATGGCATCAAAGAAGGTGGTGAATTAGTTATTTCAGGCCCAAATATTATGAAAGGTTATTTATTTGCAGATCAACCTGGTGTACTTGTTCCGCCTCATGAAGGATGGCATGAAACAGGAGATATTGTGAATATAGATGACGAAGGTTATGTCACGATTATTGGACGTGTAAAACGCTTTGCAAAAATTGCGGGAGAAATGATTTCATTGGTGATGGTTGAAAAACATATTAATGCGTTGTGGCCCGATCATCAACACGCTGTCATTAATCTGCCAGATGAAAAAAAAGGCGAGCAATTAGTTTTGGTGACAACGCATGCAGAAGCGACTCGCGAAGCGATTGTTGGATATGCGAAGATTAATCAATTAGCTGAAATTTGTTTGCCTAAAAAAATTGTGACGTTAAAAGAATTGCCGTTGTTAGGTTCGGGTAAAGTGGATTATGCGACGATTAAGTTGGGATTAATTTAACTTAAAAATATTGTTCTTTGTTCTGGTTCTTTGTTCTGGTTCTTTGTTGTGGTTCTTTGTTATTTGTAGTTCATTATTCTTTACTAGTCCAGGAGGTTGGGGGCAGTCATTTTGGCAATGGCTCACTCGCCTCCGGCTCGCTCCGCTGACTTGCCAAAATAACTCCCCCAACCCCCTGGACTTGAAAGGTCTGCGTGAATTTAACCGCTAATGAGATACTACTGTACATTTTCTCTGGATCCCGCGGACAAGCCGCGGGACAACAAGACTGAGTTTAATTCGAAGCCGCAAAACGAATCTCAAACCGCAAGATGAGCAGCTGACTTAAATCTTTTCCGACAATTACACTCGACGCTTGCCAGTCAAGGGAGTCGGGAGAGTTATTTTGGCAAGTCAGCGGAGCGAGCCGGAGGCGAGTGAGCCATTGCCAAAATGACTGCTCCCGACTTCCTTGACTACAGAGAATGAAGGAGAATAAATACTTACTTAACTACGGGAGAATAAATACTTGCTTGACTACAGAGAACAGAGAGTAATATTTAATACGGGTTCTCGAGGCTCAGCACGCCTGAATTATAATCATATGCAAATAATTCTGCATAACGGCCCCATTCAATAACCGTGCGCAAAACACGTTCTGCTTCAGCTTCAGAAAGATAATCTTCCAATAATGAAAGATAATTTTCTTCGAGTGCGCGATGTCTAGGGTGACGTATTAATTGATCGTAAATATATCGTGCGAGCGGCACATATTTTTTTAAATGAATCGAAAAGATTTTTTTACGTTCTAAAATATCTGCTTCAACAAAAGATTTGCCTTCATCTGTAATCGTGATATCACCTTTTGATACTTTAGCAAAACGCAAAATCACTAACAATTCTGTTAAAGGAAATAAGTCATCAATATTTAAAGTCAATGTATCAGCCAAATCAGGTAAATCCATTTTACCTTGATGTTCGGGCGCATTCAGCAACTCTAATAATCCTGTCATTTCTTCAACGCTAGCATCGGGCAATCGATAACCCATATCAATTGTCGTCAACGTTTCTTTAGCCGTTTCTTCTTGCAACGTTGTCATCAACGTATAAATACGATCAACTTGATTTCTAAAACGAGGATCCAAATCACTGCGTGGAAATGGCAACGTCACTTTTAAATCAGCGCGAATCGATCCCGGATTACTGTTAAATACAATGATACGATCTGCGAGTGAAATCGCTTCTTCAATACTGTGTGTCACAAAAATAATGCCATTTAATCCCGTTTTCTTATCTTGCCATAAATCAAGCAAGTCGCTTCTCAAATTATCTGCTGTTAACACATCTAAAGCAGAAAAAGGTTCATCCATAATTAAAATATCAGGATTCACCACCAGTGCGCGCGCAAAACCAACACGTTGACGCATACCGCCAGATAATTCTTTAGGATATGCAGATTCGAAACCATCTAATCCAATCATATCAATGGCCTTCAACGAACGCTCACGACGTTCTTCTCGCCCTACCCCAATCGCTTCCAATCCCAATTCCACATTTTGTAAAACCGTAAGCCATGGCAGCAAAGCAAATGTTTGAAACACCATAGAAATCCCGCGCATGGGCCCTTGCACGCTTTCTGTGCGATAAAAAATTTCACCGCTGCTTGGCTCAATTAGACCAGAAATAATTCGCAATAAAGTGGATTTGCCTGATCCTGATTTTCCTAAAATCGCAATGATTTCGCCTTCATATAATTTTAGATTAATATCTTGCAAGACCAGCAATTCTTGCTTATCACCAGTTCTAAAAGATTTATGTACATTTACTGCTTCAATAATTGGTCTTAGCATAAGCCTCTTCCTACTATCTTTACGATAGTACAGAAATGAATTTACTCGAACTGTATTGCTATGTCGATAATTTTTGCGAATTATGTTCCAGCGTTAAATAACCCATATTGATATGATATAGTATTACGCTCCCTATATCATTCATGGTGAAAATTATAATAATGCAATCATTTCAACAACCCCCATCGGATTTACCCCCCGAAATATTGAGATATCTCTTAACAGGTAAAATTGACATCAAATCTTTTCTTTCATCACTGATAAATGAGGCAGAAAATGGCTTTATTACCGTAGAAAAAAGAAATAACATATTTTATTTGAATAAATCTCAACCAGATGAAAATCAGTTAGTTGACTATAAGAAAAAAATACTTTCAACTTTATTTAAAGAAAAAAACCTCGTTTCATTATCACCAGGAAGTTTTAATACGGACATATTTAGTATAAGCGATACCTATCAAGCGATGAGGGAAAGCATCCATCAACTTTATGCTAGCAAATACTTTAGCAAAATATCTTGGTTGAAATTAATTTATCTCGTGCCATGCCTAATTCTTACTTTTATTGTTTTTGTCGCCTGTTTTTCTCATATTAACCCTGAATACATTTATATTACATTGGCCATGACATTTCTTTTTCGTCGAATGATTTATGTTACGTTATCTATTTTCGGAAATTTGTATTTATATCAATCTTTCATAGGCATAAGATTTGTTATTGGAAACATCATTTTTTCAATTATCCCCATTTTTTCAATAGCTGTTATATTTTTTTATACGAGCCTCTATACTGTCTTACAATTATTACTCTTAGCGTTATTTTTTTATATTAGTCTTACTATTTTTTCAATGAGATTTCGTAACGCAGAAGGGATTAAGCTTTTAAAACAAATTAAAGAATTTAAACTATTTCTTTTGCATTCAATAAATACTTTAAACAAAACAAATAATCCTGAACAATTTTACACATTTATAGAAAAATATTTATCTTACTTATTTGCATTTGATATTGAAATAAAATTAAGTGATAGCTACAAAAACGTATTTAATCAAATAAAAAATTCATCTTATACTTGGAAGCCGCAATGGTATACTGGCGTGGCAATTCAAAATCAAGATTTTATTTCTTCTCTTACTCAACAATTTTCACCCGCTTTGATTGGCTTACTTCTGACTTACTATTATCCTAAGCCATAAACTACCTGATTTTTGATGGAATGAATTTTTAAGCAAATCGAACTCTTGCATAAGTATATAATGGACGCCAGAAAAGACGATTAATCACTAACACAAATACACACATCATCCCAATACCTAATGCAATTTTAGAAAAGTTGCCTGTCTTTGTGTAATGCGTAATATAAGAACCTAACCCCGTTGCCCTTAAAGTATTTTTTCCCCAACTAGCGACTTCTGCCACAATACTTGCATTCCATGCGCCCCCTGCTGCCGTAATAACACCCGTAATATAATACGGAAAAATACCAGGCAATAATAATCGACTCCATCGCAACCAACCGACCACACCAAAATTATCCGCCACTTGCAATAAATCTTTAGGTAATACCGATGTTCCTGCGATCACATTAAACAAGATATACCATTGCGCACCTAAAATCATAAGCGGTGTTAGCCAAATATTAGGATTCAAGTGGTAAGTCACAATAAACACGACAATAAAAGGGTAAAAAAGATTCGCAGGAAATGCTGCTAAAATTTGCGCGATGGGCTGCACAAATTGCGTGACCGTCGGACGTAGTCCTATCCACACACCAATAGGCACCCAAATCAAAGAGCATAAGATAATCAAAATAAACACGCGAAACGCCGTAATTAATCCTAATAAAAATACATGTGGAATTTCTGCTAAGGTGATATTGTGCGTCGTATAATTAATTAAAAATATCCCCGCAGCAATTCCTATTCCCAATGTGAGAAGTAACATCAACAACGAAATACAACGCTCCAACTTTGAATGTCGTCTGACAGATGGCGTAATTTGAGATTGACGAAAAAATTTAATATTGACAACTTGATCAAACAAAAGAGTCAAATAATACCCAAAATTACGCATCAAACGCGTACGACGAAATAAATCGATGACCCAAGATTGCGCGGGTTTTTCTCCACTTAATGATTCAAGCTTAAATCGTTCTGCCCAAGCGGTTAAGGGTCGAAATAATAATTGATCATAAATAATGATCACGATAAACATGGTTAACACAGCTAATCCAATGGCACGTAAATCGGCTGCATTGATTGCAGTCGCAATATAAGATCCAATCCCTGGTAATAAAATTTCTTGATGAGAAACAGTAATCGCTTCAGCGGCGACAACAAAAAACCAACCCGCAGACATGGATACCATTGAATTCCATAATAAACTAGGCATAGAAAATGGCACTTCGATACGCCAAAAACATTGCCAAGCTGACAAATGAAACATACGCGCTGCTTCCCTCACTTCAGCTGGGACTGATCGCACCGTTTGATAAAAACCTAATGCCATGTTCCATGCTTGAGAAGTAAAAATCACAAAAATCGTGGCGCATTCCGGCCCCAACATACTCCCAGGAAAAAGCGCAATAAATCCTGCTACTGTCACAGATAAAAATCCTAAAATAGGAACGGATTGCAAAACATCAATAATAGGAATAATAATTTTTTCTGCTCGTTGATTTTTAGCCGCCCATGTTGCAAAAGTGAATGTAAATAAGAGTGAAAAAACAAGAGCAATTAACATGCGCACGACCGTTCGCGCTGCATAAAACGGTAAAAATGAAGGATCCAAAGAAATGGGAATGACTTCTCCCAATTGATAAGGCGTTGCCATTTGCTTGGCGGTCCAAGCTAAAAACATAATGATTGCAAGCACAAATAACATGGCTGGCACGTCCCAATAATTAGGATACCATTTTGCGCTAGTAATATTCGTTCGAAAAAATTTCATTCCAATAACCTACCGCCATCTATATTCAATATTTGTCCCGTGACATAATCCGCATCCCGTAAAAAAAATAATACTGCTTTTGCAATATCGGCGGGCGTTCCTGATCGCTGCAATGCTGTACGATCAATAATCTTTTGTTTTTCTTCTTGCGACAAGGTATTTTCACCTTCTGGCCACAATATTGAACCAGGAGCAATAGCATTCACCCTCACCGCAGGGCCTAATTCTTTCGCTAAAATTTTTGTCGCCATTGCTAATCCACTTTTAGATATGCAATAAACAGAGTAATCACGCAGCGGTTTTACGCCATGAATATCAACAATATTAATGATACATCCTTGTGTTTTAGTTAAATAAGGTGCTCCCGCTTGCGCCAAAAAGAAAGGACCTTTCAAATTACTTGCCATTAAATCATCCCATTCATATTCAGTCACTTTGCCAATGGTCGTACGATAAAAACGTGAAGCATTATTAATGATAGCATCTAATCGTCCCCATTCTTCTACTGACTGCATGACCATGGTTTTGTCACTTTCTGCCGCAGATAAATCCGCTCGAAGTGTCGTGGCAGAGTGAGGCCGTTCTTGGTTTAATTGTTCGCATAAACTTTCTGCCTCGGTTTGTGAGGAGTAATAATGCAAGACAAGATTCATTCCTTCTCGATGTAATAACAAGGCAATAGAGGCACCCACTCTTTTCGCTGCGCCTGTTACTAATGCCACTTTTCCTTTTAATGGTTGATTTTGCATCACGCTTATTCCTCAAAATTAAGATACTATAAACAGCTACCATAATAACAGAAAATAAGACATGGCCCTTATTCCAACACCAAACCATCGCGATTTAGTGCGCAGTCAATCATTAAGCTGTTCTATTCAGCAAGAAATAGACCGCGAAGGAAGTATTTCTTTTTCGCGCTTTATGGAACTAGCCTTGTATCATCCTCAATTTGGTTATTATCATGCCGACACAATTGAGATTGGAAAACGGGGAGACTTTACCACTGCGCCCGAAATTTCCCCTTTATTCGGGCAATGTATTGCACGTCAAATTGCACAAATTCATCTTCATTTAAAACAACTTGATCTACTTGAATTAGGCGCAGGGACAGGAAAATTAGCTGGCGATTTGTTGCTTGAATTACAAAAATTAAATTGCTTACCTATTCATTATTATATTTATGAAATCAGTACGGTATTGCGCAACAAGCAACAGCAACACTTGAAAAAAATATTACCTGATTATTATTCCCGTATTATTTGGTTAGATGCATTACCAACAACATTCACGGGTATCATACTAGCAAACGAGGTATTAGATGCATTACCCGTACATCGCTTTCTTATCGATCAGCATCAATGTTATGAATTATCTGTCATGGGCAAGAATGAAAAATTTGATTGGTTGCCTACCTCAGCATCTGATGTTTTATTAGCTAAAATAAATTACCTAGCTCAACGTTATCAGCTTCAACCAGGCTATATTTCTGAAATAAATTTACAATTGAAACATTTGATAAAAACATTAGCAAGCGCATTAACACAAGGCGTTATGTTGCTATTAGATTATGGATATGGCCAGCAAGAATATTATCATCCGCAAAGAAATCGCGGCACGTTAACTTGTTTTTATCAACATAAAATAAATAATAATCCATTCGATTTACCGGGATTACAAGATATCACAGCACATGTTGATTTTACGGAAGTCATTGAAATCGCTTCTGATCACGGTTGTACATTGAACGGTTTTACGACTCAAGCTGCGTTTCTTTTAAACTGTGGATTGACACAAATTGCAGCAGAAATAAGCGGTCAATTGAATAGGGAAGATGAATTTCGATTGCATCAAGCCATAAAAACACTCACACTTCCCACTGAAATGGGAGAAGTGGTTAAGGTGATGGCGCTCGGTAAAAATTTCGATCAAGATTTGTTGGGTTTTTGTTTACATGATAGAAGGCGGTTGTTGTAATACTTCAGGAAATTATTTTGCTGTTATTTTCAATTTTTAACGGGGCCCCGTCGCTTCGGGTGTCCCACCGTGCTCGCAAGCTGCGCGCGGTGGGAGCCCTCCCTTTCGCTCCGCCCCATTAAAAATTGAAAATAACAGCAAAATAATTTCCTGAAGTATTGTTAGATAGGTAAGATAATATGACGCGATTTGCAAGTTTAGAAATTCACAAAGATGATATTTCATTTTCTGCTGGTCATTTCACTATTTTTTCAGCGACAGAAAGAGAGCAATTACACGGACATAATTATTACGTCAGTATTTATTTTAATAATGAAATATCACAAAATGGCATGTCTTTTGATTACAGATACTACAAAAAAAAATTACAAACCTTATGCGATCAATTAGACGGACGTTTTCTTTTACCAGCGCAATCACCTTATCTCAAACTTGAAGAAAATGACGAATATTTATTTGCTTATTTTGATCAGAAAAAAATCCCTTTTTTAAAAGAAGATGTTGTTGTACTACCACTGACCAATATCACGATAGAAGAATTATCACATTGGTTTTTACAAAAATTGTTAATTGATCTCGATGAAATAAAAAGTCACGGCATCCATGGTATCAAAATCAATGTATACAATGGGCCGCGACAATCAGGTGGCGCAAGTTGGGGAAAGGTTTGTTGACAATTCGCTAGTCGTCGTCCCGCGGCTTGTCCGCGGGATCCAGAGAAATCATACAAAGTTTGTTTATTTTCTGGATTCCGCGGACAAGCCGCGGGACGACGACTAGCGAATTGTCAACTGACCTTTATTAACCATTCTTACCGTTCTAATTTCTTCAACTTCACCATGCAAATAATTAAAATAATCGGAATAATGATATCCATCCAAAACCAAGAGCCCGCATTTCCAACGGTAAAGTTTTGCTGTGTTATCATTTGATAAATATGGCCAGAAGCATCGCCCCACAACCAAACCGTGCTCCCAATCACCGTCGCTAATCGAAAACCATAACTCGCTCTAAAAGACAAAATAGCAAGTACACCAAAAGCCAAATCTGCCATCGCTACTTCATATTGAAAAGGGCTATTACTCCATCCTATCGTCGCTGCAGTAAAATTGGGATACGCGGCGTGCATCACAAATGCATAAATGGCTGTAAAACCCAGTGGGAATAATGAAACCCAACGATAAACAATTTCAAAAAAAGAAATACTTCTACTTGCAAGACGATTAATAAAAATAAAGATTAACGCGAGAATTAACATACATAAACCGAAATCCCTGAGAATTAAAACAATTGTATCTGTCATCATTTTTTCGCCTCCCTCTCCCTTTATCCATTATCACAGTTTTATCAGAAAAACACTTGACCATCAAATTAAATTTTGGATAATAGATAATCATATTTTTATGCGAAAAATACAAAATACCCTCGAGGAGTGAAACGGTGCAAATACGTTATACTTTTGAACAAATGCAAAATAACTTTACACACAGCCTCCAAATACTTTCCAAATTAGACAATCCCAACGATCATTTTAGTTACCTTATAGGTGCCCCCAAGCTGATTGAAAATTACTATCCTGAATTTAAAATACTTGGGAATGTTTCGACTAAAAATGAAAAAACCTTTAAGGGAATGTGGTTACGACTTATTGCAATAGCAACCAAAACATATGACATAGCAGGAAAGTTAGAATTAACCTACCTCAACGATCCAATTCATCATCAATATATTGGTGAATATCTTAGTTACCTTCCCCTGATAAAAGACCCTCCTAAAATAATAGACGATGTTTTTATTGCGCATTATCAACGTCACCGGAATAACTATTACCTTATTGTCATGATGATAGCATTCGCCATTGATTTAGATTTAAATGAAACAGAAGAAATAGAAAAATTTAACGCATTTTTAACAACAAAAGAAAATAGCGCCTTATCATTTAAAGATAGACTTCATTATTTTACTACACAATACATCACACCTCAGCTAGAAGAAGAAAAATATGGTGCCGTGGTATATCAATGTTCGTTAATAGTGACTTTAATCAATGAAAATAGAATAAACTTTATTAACGAAAGCAACGAAGATGTCCATCAAATTATTACTGAATTTATTACAACATTAGATGAACTTAAATTAAATAACGAAGAAAATGCAAAAAATATCTCCGTTGATGAATGTTGCGATACATTTAATGATATTATTAGCAAAATCGAAGAAATTAAAAGAACAGAACCAGAAGAAATAAAAACATCAAGAAAAAAACTTAAAAATTATATTCAATGTTATATGTTTGCCATTGAAGCACATCTTAATCAATTGAAAGATAAAAATGATGAAAAAAACGAAGAAGCTTATTTTGCATTGACGGGAGCAAGATTTGAGATTTACGTCAAATTACTCAACAAATATCCCATATCACCTCACCCCTATAATAAAGATTCACTTAAAATACTTAACCAAGCAACCAAAATCGAAGTTATCACATCTGGTCACCATTGCGCACAAGGCGCCTTTCAAACTACTTTATATAATAAAAGGAAAGAAGAAGCAGTCAAAGAAAATAACATTTCTACATTCATTAGTTCTCATCAATATTTATTAGAAGAATCTATCAATAATTTTAAATACGTACAAACAGAAAATGAAGAAAAGTATTACAAATCCGCATGGAGATTAGCTTCTCTTACAATAATTGAATGCATTACAAATCAATGTTTTCTTGATAGTAAAAAATTTTATGCGCCAGACGTTGATTACCTTACATATAATTATAAAAGAATGACTAAGCTGACGAATAAACTATTATCTGCTGAATCAATCCATTTATCCGATAACCAATTTCTAGCAAATCTCAAAGAATGCATAAGAGGTTTTGCAAATATCTGCGACTTCAGCCCAAACAATATTAACACTTTCAATAAATTAATTAATGAAACAAAACAAACAGTACAATTATTACTGGGAGATGGGAATCATGGATTAACTTTTATGCATGATATGTTTATTGAAGTCTTAACAGATTATGCAAATAGAGTTAATGAATTTCATGCTGTTTTATCTCATTATGATGTCATTATTCACCATAAAAATGTGCAAGTCGAAGAATTAATGGTTATCAAAAATGAACTGGCGAGTCAATATCTCATATGGCGTGATTTGAGTGATTATATAACAAGAGAAATTAAGCTAAAAAGCGCTCTTGTTTCCTCCAAGCATTTTCATTTAGATAAAGCCAATAAAGAAACCCACCAGGACTCAATTATTAAAAATTTAAAATACATCAAGAAACATTATTCAGCACTTTTTGTACATTCACAAATAGCGGAAATCTTATCTGCCGCTGAATTAGATTTGTCAAATATTCATGTCGAATTTCAGGAAACCAAAACGAATCTAGATACTATTTCGACAAAACTCGCCCATAGTAAAAGAAAAAAAGGAACAAAAAAAGAAGTCACAATAGAAACCAATATAAAAATATTTTCAGCAATAGATACTTTTATAATAAGTATATTAAAATCACTTTCTTGTTTAAAAGAAAATGATAAACCAACAGTTCATATTGCATTTGAAAAAGATTCTTTGGAAACAATCATAGAAAACTGGACTGTATTATATTTATCACAACTTTGCCTTAAAAATAAAACAATAAATTTCAAAGCGCTACACTATATTTCACTATTATTAACAAGTCTACTCAAAACAAAAGAACTCGCAGCCTTAAGCTCATCACAATTCGGCTCTTCATTTGCAGTGATCAAAAAATATCAAATGATTGCACTAAATCTTCTTATTCAACAACCCGAACTAGAGCCAGATGAAAAAATTTATTATTGTCAAACCTATATTCAACTTGCAGATAAAATATCAAAAAAACAAACGCCCATTTTTAATAATAACGACTTAAAAATTGCTTATGTTGAATTAATCAAATCATTGTTAATTCAATTACAGTATTTTAATAAAGATGAAGTTAAACATATTATTCAATCGAATAATAAACTCATTAGCCTTATTCAAGACAATATCGAAACCCTCTCATTTGACCATCAGCTCAAACTACAGCTCATACGATATCGACATAACAGAAATAAAATGCTTGCAGTAGAGGAATTGACAGAAACAGAACGCTGTTCCAATGAAATGACGTTAATGTATGAAAATTTATTACGAACAGTGGATAATTTAGAGCGCTCAACGAAGACATTATACATTATTCTTTTATCCCCCAATCCTGACACGAGCATGCCTATTTCTGATTTAATTGAACTAGCAGAAAAGTTGAAAAAAATTGTAACGTCTTACCAGGTAGGCTCGAATCCTATTAATATAAATAATGAAATTTATGATCAAGTTGAAGAGAATTATGCCAAATACCAACGATGCTCACAACACTTACAACAAAAAATTACTTTATTTAACGAAGCAGAAAATAAAAAAATAGAAGCCATAAGGGAAGCTAATCAACAACTTTTAGATGAAAAAACAAAAAAATCTGAGGGAGCAAAATCAAAATTTGAGAAAACTACTAAAACTAAACAAAATATCGATATACTTATTCCGTTGATTGATACCAATATAGTAGAAAAAAACAATCATAAAGAAACAGAAACTAGATTATATGAAGATCAATTGAATGTAACAAATCTAACGATCAATATTGAAAAAGATAAAAAAACAAAATTAGACACATCCATTATTCAAGAAACAATAACATTGAATATTTACGCAAGATTATCGAGAGAACAACATCAATCAGAAAAATTTTTACCCCTTAGAAAAGAAGAAGCAACTTGCATTGATCTAACAAAGTTTATATCAACAAACAAAAAAACCAATCTCAAAATGAGTCATTTCGATTGTCTTTATGAAATAGATTCATTTCTAGAAGAAGAAAAATGTAAATTACAACTGACAGGCGGCATTGCTGTTCTTTGTGGCATCATGAATGTGAACCCTCTCAATGCTGAGTTTTTTCTTACTTTAAATGATATCGATGTAAAAATTCCTCGCACTAAAAAAAATATGCGGTCTATTTCCTCTCATCTTATTGAAAATGGATTTCAATTTTCTTCAAATAAAAAAAATAATAATCGTCATAATTTAAGTAAAATAATTGATGGTGTAAATTTAGATGCGACAGTTTATTTAAAAAATAAACTTTCTCTCCCCTTTATTGTTCTTTGTATGTGTCACCTTACCTTTATCAAATATAACGATGAACAGTACAAACAAGCCATCGCGACTAATCAACGCATTTTTAAAATAGGCCCTTATTATTTATTATTACATATTCGTCCTGGCTTTGAAGAAGCATTTAAAAATGCTTGTTTATTCTTAGAATTTCTTGTGATGGCCCCGGATTCAAGCTATTCATCTTATTGCTATACTTTAGCTAAATATGATGAGAAAGCGCATTTGGCCGCTCCCCTTTTAGATACCTCCAAGCGATTAACAACGACATATGAAAATTTAATTGCCTACGACGATGTCTTTCCTAAATTAATCACGCAATTCCGTGAACAACTTACGTCAAAAATACCACAAGAACAAATTAAGCCTTTTTTAGAATTAAACACATTTCTAACAAAGAATTTTATTTCATCAAGTGTTGAATTGAAGACAAGAGTCCCCATTATGGCTAAATATGTTCGTGCGTTTTTTAATGCTTACTTTCAAAATAATTCGACTTATAACGAATTTAATGCCAAACAACCTCAGGATAAACCCCGATTTATTCTTTCAGATTTAATAGAAGCAAGTGTTGAACATTTTATTACGTTTTTCTTTCCACAAACTAAGTACAATAAAATGGAGGATATCGAAGAATTTATCGAGAAAATAAATGAAATTGCACAAAATAATCTTTATAAATATTGTGTATTAGAGCCGTTACAGCAAACACCGATTTTTGAACAAACGAAAAATGATGATGTTGATACTAAACCAATTAGTTACCCACGATCGCATACTGTTTTATATACTCAACGAAATTCAACAATGAACACACAACAACATTATATTGACCTGTCGTCCCGCGGCTTGTCCGCGGGATCCAGGAGAAAGTACACAAATTTTGTTTATTATTTTCTGGATCCCGCGGACAAGCCGCGGGACGACAGCCAAGTAATAACAAGCCGCGGGACGACAGCCAAGTAATAACAAGCCGCGGGACGACGGCCGAGTAATAACAAGCCGCGGGACGACAGCCAAGTAATAACAAGCCGCGGGACGACGAATGAGTATTAAATTTTTGCCTTGCCCCAAGTATTATGATTAACTATTTTTTAATTATTAAGAGATAAAACAATGCTGACACAATTTTTCACCATTGGAATATTAATGCTACTATCTGCCATGTTACCAGGGCCAGATTTCGCCTGTGTCACAAAAAACAGCATCTTATATTCGCGACGTGCTGGCATTTTTACTTCCATCGGCATAACAAGCGCCGTCATGATTCACATCACTTACTGTATCTATGGGCTTGCTATTATTATTTCGCGATCTATTTTATTGTTTAATATGATTAAATATATTGGTGCCATTTATTTAATTTATCTCGGCATCACTTCATTATTGTTAAAACACACTGAACCTAATTCAGCCAACATTTCTCATCAACCATTACAAAAAACCGACATGTCTGACTGGATTGCATTTCGACAAGGATTTTTTTGCAATATATTAAACCCCAAAGCAACTTTATTTTTTCTTGCCGTCTTCACGATGATCATCAAACCCAACACGCCTATCGCATGGGAAATTGCTTATGCCATTGAAATGCTCGCGATTGTCCTGGCATGGTTTTGCAGCCTGACCTTGTTATTATCACACCCACGTGTTTTACGTTTATTAAACCGAGTAGAAAGGTATATTGCCAAAATATTAGGGGTATTTTTGATTGGCTTTGGTGTGGCATTGTTTTTTGTGAAGCGATAAAGAAAAAAGAACCATAGCAACATAAGACTTCCTATTGACATTACTTTCTAAACATACCATCCTATTTAAATCAAAAATCGATAAAACAATGATATCAATAGGGAGATGTTGTTATGATGGATATTAGTGCATTGAAGAATTGCATTGGTGACTTGGCAAAAAATGTTTATTTTTGCGGAACTAATGAAAATGATCACGGTCCATCACTTTATGTAAAAGATAAAAAAACCCATTCTCAACTATCTAAACTGTTTCGGCAAAAAATGAAGGATGACCCCTCCTTCAAATTCATCAAGCTCAAAACAACCGCCTCATTGAAATTGAATCGAACTCGATCTTTAGAAGAAATCTTAACTCGCGTACCTCATCAAACAATCTACTTAGACCCCACAGCAACGATTGAACGTTCTAGTGTCTTAGTTTCTATTGCCAAACAAGCACGTCTACTACTGGGATCTACCTTAAAAGGATGCTATTTCAACAGTGAAAAACGAAACATTTTTTTCTACATGGGCACCCAAGATTCCACCAAAACACTTAATCTGACTGCCATTCGACAACTGCTAGAACCGGTCATACTGTCTAATACACAACGATTAACGCATCCTTTTTATTACACGATTACTATTTCAATTCAAAAACCACAAGGAAGCGTAGTCGCTGTCGATAAAGCAAGTGTTGTTGATAGAAACATAACAATGTTAGCGAAAACGTTTGTCAGTAAATTAAAATGGCCTTTATTAATTGCTTCTACTACTTCAAGCTTAGGTATTTCTGCCAGTAATGCAAATATGTCGTCTTCTCATATGAATAGAACTAATCAAATAGACTTAACATTACCCGCCGTGTCCAATATAAATGGATGGATAGGTGCTGCTGGAGATTATCTTCACAATCAACGCGGTAGTGGTGGCGGCGCCATTGGTGAAGCTGGTATTGCTGTACCACTAACCCATGACTTTGGCGCGCAATTGCACGGTCTTGATGGTGCTGCCGGCGGTGCAAATCTACAATCCATTGATGGTTATATTTTCTGGCGTAATCCGGCCCAAGGATTATTAGGCCCTCATGTCATGTATACAAAATCAAGTAATTTCCATGATACTTTGTACGGACTTCATGGCGAATATTATCTCGATAATTGGACCCTAACAGGTGAACTCGGCGGAGCATCAAGAAGTCCCAATTCAAACGGCGGCTATGGTGAAGCGATCGTGAATTGGTATGCGATACCTGATTGGAGAGTCTATGCTGGTGCGATTGATCTCGCTGGCGATGTCACTGGGCAAATCGGTACAGAATATCAACTAGGTTTAAGTTCACTACCAGGATTAGCTGTATTTGCGGATGCCGGTGCCGGTGCTCATGACCTCAATTACGGGTTCTTAGGATTGCGCTATTACTTTGGCGATGTTTGCAATCCTTGCAAGTCACTTGAACGTCGACAACGTGAAGATATGGTTCTTCCTACGCTTGATCCACTCAATGTGCCATCTATCAGTCGTCTCTAATGAAAGGTGGTTAAAAGTGTGGTTATTCAAAAAATCAAGCGCTTAATTAAGCGTGACCTGAATAGAAATGATAAGGCGAACCACGAAAATCGCTACATTGTTAAATATCCAGAAGAAGTGATTATCAAAGCAAGCCAATTATTTGATAAAGATTGGTATCTTAATCGATATCCAGAAGTGAAAATATCTGGGATAGACCCAGCAGAACATTATTTACAATTCGGTATTCAATACGGATACGATCCTAGTCCTCACTTTTCAACAATCGATTATCTTTCTCTTTATCCTGATGTGCTCAATATGAACCCGCTAGTTCATTATGAGCTTTTTGGCAAAGCAGAAGGTAGAAGTTGTCGTATTGAAGTCAAAGAAGCTTCCCCGCATGCAACTGTTGAAACTAACAAAATAAAAATTACTTTTATTTCTGGTGAACCAGATACCCCAGGTCATTTTTATCGAATCTCGCATTATGCCAATGCAGCCAAAACGATTGGCGCTGATATCATGGAATTAGATGTTGCCTCTGCGTTTGCAAACCTTGAGCAACTGACTAATACAACAATTATTTTTGTGTGGCGCGCGGGTTGGAATCGACAATTAGCGCACATCTTTTCTATTGCTCGCAAAGCAAAAATTCCCATTATTTTTGATGTCGATGATTTAATGGTTGATTCAAATCTAGCAAAAGTACACATTGTCGATGGCATAAGAACAATTGGATCGACAGAAAAAGAAGTTGAAAGATTTTTTCGCGCAATACAATTAACCATGCAAAGGGCCGATTATTGTTCTGCTCCAACAACTTTTCTTGCGGATTATATGCGTTCTTTAGGTAAAAAAACATTTGTTCTACCTAATGGATTTGATGAGCACACTTGGCAAGCTTCCAGATTGGCCGTACAAACACGATTAAATAACCAGCAAGATGGTCTTATCCGCATTGGATATGCCGGTGGATCGCGAACACATCAAAAAGATTTCTCTCTCATTGTTGATGTGATTGCTCGCATACTACACGAACGTCCAAATTGTCGACTTGTTCTTTTTCGTAAAAAAACACTGCGCTGCGTTGAAATCGATGAATTTCCTGCGTTACTCGCCGTGAGTCAGCAAATTGAATGGAGAGAAATGGTGCCATTGAAAAAATTACCTTGGGAAATGGCACGGTTTGATATTAATCTTGCACCATTAGAATCTGGGAATCCCTTTTGCGAAGCAAAAAGCGAACTTAAATTTTTTGAATCAGCTTTAGTCGAAGTTCCAGTTGTGGCTTCGCCGACACAACCCTATCGCGATGCGATCGAAGAAGGTAAAACAGGTTTTTTAGCTTACGATAAAGATAGTTGGTATACCATTATTTCAAAATTACTCGATGATCCAGCGCTACGAAAACAAGTCGGACGTCGCGCTTTTTATAGTGTGCTTTGGAAATATGGTTCAGAACATCGAATGGAATTAATATCGTCGATGATAGAAATGATACGCTATCCTGGTCGTAGAGCAGCTCGCGCATTTGAGCTTAGTTTACTAAAATCAAAACAGGCTTGTTTTACCATGCCAATTATTCCGACACATGAAATCATCATGTCGTACCATAAATTAAATCTATCCGAAGTTACTATCGTTATTTCTTCTTATAATTATGCTCATTATCTTCTTGAAGCATTTGAATCGGTAAAAAATCAAACCTTACTCAATATTGATTTAGTGATTGTCGATGATTGCTCAACAGATAATTCTATTGAAATAGCTAGCGAATGGATTAACAAACACAAAGATCGATTCAATCGAGTCGTGTTAATTAAAAATAATGTCAACAGTGGATTGGCATTAACACGAAATGTTGGATTTTCTCATACCGAAACATTATTTGTTATACCACTCGATCCCGATAACCAATTACTTCCACATTTTGCATCAACTTGTTTGGCAAAAATCAAAGAAAGTGATGCCGCTTTTGTGTATCCTAATATCCAACGATTTGGTGATGATGATAGCCTGATGGGTGTGAACGCTTATGATCCTATGTTATTTGCCAGTGGTAATTATATCGATGCAATGGCGTTGGTTCGATTATCAGCGTGGGCTTATGTGGGTGGATATCGTCATCTTAAATTCGGTTGGGAAGATTACGATTTATGGTGCATGTTCGTTGAACATGGACTCTTTGGTGAACATGTAGATGAAACACTAGCAAAATATAGGGTTCACAATCAATCCATGCTAAATCAAATAACGAACCAAACTGAAAATAAATCTAAAGTCAAAGCAGATATTTGTAGTCGTCATCCATGGCTAGGACAAGAAATCAAACATGTTAAACAATAAAAACACTAATCACCATTTGAAATTATCATCTCATGAAAACATGCTTTCCTGTATTTCTGCAGCATCATTCTGGATGCCTAATCTTATTAACCTCTCCGCTTGGATTGAACATGCCCCATTTGCTTTCTGGCTGATAGAGGCAACTAAACCCGCCACCATTGTCGAACTTGGAACACATCAAGGTTATTCTTATTTTGCTTTTTGCCAAGCCGTTAAACAATTAAGTCTTTCTACTCGATGTTATGCCATTGATACTTGGGAAGGTGACGAGCATTCAGGTTTTTATGATGAAATGATATTTCAAAATGTTAATACACATAATACTCAGCGGTATGCCGGTTTTTCACAATTAATACGTTCAACATTCGATGATGCATTAGATTATTTCACGGATAAATCAATTGATATTTTACATATTGATGGCAGACATTTTTACGAAGATGTTAAACATGATTTTGAAAGATGGGTCCCTAAATTATCTGATCGATCAATTGTGTTATTTCATGATATCAATGTAAAAGAAAGACATTTTGGCGTTTTTAAACTTTGGGAAGAATTACGATGTTTATATCCGCATTTTGAATTTATTCATGGTCATGGTTTGGGCGTGCTTGCTGTAGGTCAATCTATTACAGATGACGTTCGTGTTCTTTTTGAGATGACGAACAATGATAAACAAATAGCGAATATTCAATCGATGTATAGTCGTCTTGGCAGTGGCTTGATGGATCGTTATCATTTAATAAAGCTAACTCAAGAAGAAGCAAATTTACGTGAAGAAATGCTTCATTTGCGTGAAAATATATTTCAACATGAAAAAGAAAAAACACAATTGGCAGCAGATTTAGAAATCACAAAACAAGCATTACAACAATTAAAAATTCAACTCTCTGTCATGGACGGGGCAATAAAAGAAAGAAATGCAACGATTAGCAATCTAAATGGTGTATTTTTAGAAATTTATTCCTCACCATTTTGGCGATGGCTTCTGCCATTAAAAAAACTAAAAAATCTATTTCTACAACGTTCATAATGGATTGCTCAATGAATAATATCCCCATCACTCGACTACAACCACTCAATATTTTTATTTTGTTGTTATTCACTATGATGTGCGTCATGAGTGTTTATCTATGGGAAGCGCATTTAGGGATTAATTTATCTGACGAAGCATTTCTTTGGTATGGCGCAGCAGCCGTCAATCACGGCAATGTGCCCATTAGGGATTTTTATGCTTATGATCCAGGTCGTTATTACTTCACCGCATTCATCATGCAGTTGGTTGGTAATAATGGCATTATAGCGAGTCGAATCGCAGAAATATTGGTTCAAGGATTAGGATTTTTTTTAGCCTTATTCTTACTAATACGAATGATGGAATGGAATAAAAGAATTAATTTCATTTATCTATTTTTTGCTGCGATGACTCTACTGCTTTGGATGATACCGCTTTATAAAAGTTTTGATGTAACTGCTTCAATCATACTAATATCAATCCTAACTTATTTAATCGAAAAGAATACACTGACAGCTATTTTCTGGACAGGCGTGACAATAGGTATCATTGCGATAATCGGCCGAAATCACGGTGTATATGGCGCAGTTGCTGGCACGAGTGTCATTGTGTATTTGAGTTTAACGCGACATCAATACTCGATAATAACCGCATTAAAATATATTTGTATTGGTGTTGTAATCGGCTATCTGCCCATGATACTCATGTTGATATTCATTCCAGGATTCACTCATGCTTTCTTTAAGGGCATCATTGATCTCATCTTAAGTAAATCAACCAATCTTTATTTACCTATCCTGTGGCCTTGGCTTGCTTCTACAATGCGAGATTTTATTTGCGGTATTTTCTTTATCGCCATTCTATTGTTTTGCTTTTGTAGCTTGAGCATGATTCTAATTAAATCTAAAAATAAAAGTATATCTCCTACGCTAATCGCCTGCGCATTTCTATCATTACCTTATGCACAGTACATTTTTTCAAGAGCCGATGTGATACATCTTGCTATCGGCATTTTCCCCTTTTTAATCGGAACGTTTGTTTTTCTTTATCAAGTATTCAATAAATCCAGCATCATTTTATTATTAAGTATGATGACAATATTCATTTTAAGTATCATCGTTGTATTACCATTACATCCCGGCGCACAATCCTATCATGACAAACAGTGGGGATATATTGATATCTCAGGTTCGCAACTCAAAGTCGATCCTGATGCTTTAAATAAAATTGAAATGTTTAAACGTTTAATCAGCCAATATGCGCCAAATGATCAACCATTTTTAGTCGTTCCATTTAATTTTGCCATGTATTCTATTTTCAAACGAACAAGTCCGATGTGGGATTTTTATTCTTTGTTTCCGCGTTCATTCCATGATCAGGCTGATGATATTGAAAGGATTAAAAAAGCAAATCCTCGTTTCATCGTAATATATGATGAACCCTTAGATGGTCTGAAAGAAAGACAGTTTCACTATACTCATCCTTATATTTTTAATTATATTGCAGATAATTATGAATTAGTGCATGACATATCTGAAACCCCAGATGTTTATATTTATATCAATAAAACTTAAAGGTATGAAGATGGATATTTCTATCGTTATTCCTGTTTATCAAGCAGAAAATTATTTAATCGAACTTTATAACAGATTAACAACCACATTAAAATTAATTACACCGCATTATGAAATTATCATGATTGATGATTGCAGTAAGGATCGATCATGGGAAATGATAGTCGAATTAGCCAAAGCTGACGCTAACATAAAAGGCTATAAATTAAGTCGAAATTTCGGTCAACATTATGGACTAACAGCGGGACTTGATCATTGTACCGGCGATTGGGTTGTCATCATGGATTGCGATTTACAAGATCCACCAGAAGACATTTTACGATTATATCAAAAAGCACAAGAAGGCTATGATGTGGTTGTAGCCAAACGTAATAAACGCACGGAATCAATCAGCAATCGCATTCTCTCATGGTCATTTTATAAAATATTCAGTTATTTTTTAGATTATCCTTATGATGGCAGCATTGGAAATTTTAGAATCATCTCAAAGAAAGTGGTGAAAAACTGCAGAGAAATGCGGGAAAATTTACGTTTTTTTGGCGCTCTCATTGATTGGATGGGGTTTTC
>JABDCN010000025.1:26903-29289 GCA_013288125.1 Gammaproteobacteria bacterium | reverse complement strand
ATGCATATACACGAATTTCAACAACATACATTTTTTGATGTGAATATTTTTCTTGATTGGGATGCTCAATAACATCTAAAACATCACCGTTTTCGAGTACAGCAATGACATCTTCAAAACTCACTCCTCTTATGTCAAGTTGTGGTCTTGATTGCATTATTTTATCCTTAAAATCTAAAATTAAAATATTATATAACTAATGATATTTATTGAAAAGCATTGCAGATAGTATGTAAAATTACAAAAATTTAGCCCATAAAGGGTTCACTATGCAAATATATTATTTACCTTTTTCTGTTATTCTTTATTTTTCCATGATCTTTAAACAAATAAAATTTTGTATCAGATTATTACCGTTTTTAATTTTTTTTAATGATAACGTGTTTGCTATGAGTTTATTTCAATATGGAAATGCAAGCGCATTAATTAGCGGAGCAACTGAAGGTGATATGACCTATCGTGAACTTAAATCAAAAGGAAATTTTGGTTTGGGTACATTTAATGGAACAAGTGGTGAAATGGTCGCTCTGAATGGAGAATTTTATCATATTGGTCAAAATGGAAAAACAACGCCCGTTGATTTAAATTGGAAAACACCTTATGTAGAGTTGATTTATTTTTCAAAAAATAAATCATACCCTCTACAGCATATTGCTAATTATAATATATTTAAAGAATTGATTCTCAACTCTTTCGACACAAAAAATATTCCGTATGCTTTGCAAATTAAAGGATATTTTAATAGCTTAGAGCTGCGTAGTCGTTCGCCAAGAGCTGCGCATCAAACAAAAAATATCATTGAAAAAAAATATATTATCAAAAACATTTCAGGGACATTAGTAGGTTTCTGGTTTCCAGAATACTTGCTCAATCTCACTGTTCCTGGTTTTCATTTGCATTTTATCTCTGACGATAAAATGATTTCTGGTCATGTGCTCAATGTAGATATTGAAAAAGCTGAATTTATTTTTCTTAAAATAGATACCATTGAATTACAATTTCCTCAATCTAGTGTTTTTATGCAAACTAAAATTACTGCACCAACAAAAAGTATTTATAAAAAAATGCAGATGTAATATTATTCAATTTATTTTTGGAGTTAACCATGATTAAAAAAATTTTCAACTTATTAATATTACTTATATTGCCCTGTGTTGTGTTGGCTAATTCTACAGAACCCACCATCATAGATAATACACATATGAAATGGATTAAAATGCCTCATTCAGTCGTTAGTTATGCTGTTTTAGCAGGGAATCCTAAAAAAGCTGAATGGTTTATTTTGCGCGTTAAATTTCCTGCTAATTATAATGGCCATGTACATCATCATCTTCATCATGAATATGATACAGTCATATCAGGTACTGCGTATATTGCTATAGGAAAGTCAATAAATAAAAGCAAGGGAATAGCAGTAAAAGCAGGTCAATTTGTTATTATTCCTCCGAATGTTTCACATTATGGATGGATGGGAAACGAGGAAACAATCATTCAAATCAGCGGCATGGGGCCTTGGAATCCACTACCTAATTAAATTATCACGCAGGTATTCCCGCTAAAAAACGCGGGAATACCTTTCTGTTTATATGCTGCGCAAAAGCAAAGCTTTTGCTTGCACCCAAATAGAGGGGGAGAGCGCAGCGAGGGGGAAGCGAAGCGCGCGGTTCTCCCCTCTTGGATCACCCCATCGCGTATAGTTAGCGGGAATCGCTAATCATCACGATATACTAAGTTTCATCGTAGCTGGTAACGTAGTTACCGGTTACGATGATATCTAGGTGAGTTTCTCATGTTTGCTTATTGTTAACCGGTCTTAAAGCTGGGGTCGCTTTGTCTCACGTCTTGTTTATTTTCAGATGTTTTTTCAGTTGAATTACCGGATGAAGGCAAACGAAAAACACGCGGCGACGCGGGACTATAGTTGTATAATTGTTGTTTGTCTTTCTCTTTACCGTTTGTAAAAGAGGGTGCCATTCTAAAGTTATAAGTGATTTCTCCTCTTACTCTAAGATTAAATCTACGTTCACAAGGATGATAATTACTGTAGGATTCTACATGTGCTTTCCATCTGAATACTTTCAAAAATTCAGAAACGATATGCAAAACAATTGCTTTTGTAATCGCTTGGCCATAACTCGGTCTATTGCTCGATCCAAATGTTGCAAGCGAGTTTAATAGATGATGCTGCTGTTTATTTTCTTGTAGATTAAATTCTGGTCCGAAATAATCAAAATATAACGGATCACGATTAGCTAACCAAGTGGCGTAATATAAGATATCTCCTTTATTGACATGGAAATCTTTTTGGAGATTATATTTTTCATTTGTATAATGAATCGTAAAATTTGTTTCTGAAACAGCGGTTTGTGCATAGATGGTTGGATAT
>JABDCN010000025.1:8635-26893 GCA_013288125.1 Gammaproteobacteria bacterium | reverse complement strand
AAATTACACTTTGTAAAAATAACAGCGTTAAAAACAAAAAAATTAATTCACGAAATCAACTTTAATATGTCAAATGTTATCAACTTTCATCATATCTAAAATGTTATTTTCATTTAATGGTTTATTGAGATAATTTTCATTTGCACATCGACTACCAAATTCAACAAAAATATGATTTAAATATTTCTCAATGTCATTACATAAAAATAATAAAGCGATAATTATTTCTCGTTGAATTTCTTTTGAGAAATCAAAATAATCTTTTCCTAAATAGATGGATTGATTTTCCCGCATCATTTTGTCAAGAAAAGGATAAAGTCTCATATCAGAAAATTTTTTTAATTCGTCTTTATTTGCATAAGAATTGATGAGGTGAGTAAAGGCCAGGTTGGATATATCTTCAATTGTATCGGATAATTCCTTTAACCAATCGCTGTCAAAAGTCATATCGGGAAAAAAAGCAGTAATAAATAGGGACAAGGAAAACATGCGAAAGTTGATAACATTTGACATATTAAAGTTGATTTCGTGAATTAATTTTTTTGTTTTTAACGCTGTTATTTTTACAAAGTGTAATTTGAAAGCATCGTATTTGTATTTTTCTGGCTTTATGCGTTGGATATTTAAAATATTTGACATGATTATTTGATAAAAAGAATGATATTTAGAATAGTTTGAATGCATACCCATTCCAATCGCATTCAAAACAACTGATGCATTCCCGCCGTTGATTTTTGGAATATCAGGATGCTCATTATAATAAGAGGGATAGAATGTTTCTGAATGTGGATACTGTCGCAATCTTTTTGAAATAAGTGGATCGGCAATAACAACAATACGTTGAACAATTTGATGATACCCTGGCTCTAGCATTCGTATGACAAATACTTTGACATCATCTGCAGGAAAATTATCGTAGGTATGTTGAATCAGCTGATGTAGTGCGTCTCGATTTGAAGCGCCATCAAATTCATTTATTAAACGGTAAGTATCATGGGCGGCGTAACAATAATCAGCTAATTTTTCAGAGGCCCAAGTCATCATATTTGTGAGTGAGTAACCGTGTGATATCGTGATTGACACAGTGGGAGGATTAAAGTCTTGAGGTGAATTAGGTTCTGCCCGTTGCATGTATAGCTCCATTATAATTTAGCAGAAGTTTACGCTGAGTTTTTCTTAACGACAATAAAAATATTGCCCGCTTTTTATTGCTGGTAAAAGCTGTTTGGTGTGTTGATATTAATTCCAAGAGGGACACGGCGAAAAGGTAAAATGAGTTCTTGCGCTAAAGTAAGGTCATTACCAGTTGCAATTCCTACTCGACCACAGCTTTGAATACCTTTAAAGGTTCCAAAAATATGGTCCCAGATTAGCAACGCACATCCAAAGTTTGAAAGACTTTCTTTAAGAATAGGGGAATGATGTCTATAGTGGAGTTTATTAGTCGTAAATATAACACTTAACCATCGATGATTTAATTGTAGATTACAATGCGCAAATTGTGCGGTTACTAAATATAGTAATGTTGCTGCTTCCAGCTCAGGCACTTGCGCACCAAAAATAGTTGCAGGCAATACACCAATCACGACTAATATAAAATACTCAAAAGGGTGATTAACTGCTGTTTTTGTCCATCCCATTTTATTCGGGCTATGGTGTACGCTATGTAAACGCCATAGCAATCTGAATCGATGTTCTGCTCGATGAAACCAATAACCAAAAAATTCTGATACGATTAAGGCTAAAAATATTTTGGGAATCAATGGCCATTCTGTTGGCCAGATAATATATTGTTCTCCTTTAAGTGTATTCCCTAGGTATTCAATAAAAAATTGTGACGCCACCATCACCATAAACGGCCCATAGATAAAATAAATACCGAGTTGATAAAACATGTCCTTTGCAAATTCGTTGCGACTTAATAACCAAGAAGATCGTTCAGGAAATATTCGCTCAAGAATAGCAAATATTATAGATAAAAGAACTATTAATAGGGAAACTAAAGCGTTGTATTGTTGATGAAATTGCAGCCAAATGAGTAACCATACAATAGTGATAGTAGGTTGTAATCCATAGAAAATACTTTTTTTAAAAATTGACATATAAATTAAACTTTTATGTTTATCTTAGTAAATTGTAAATCATTCAAATGGTGGTTACAATTATGCTAAATCTGGCACTAAAAAATTTAAGGTACTTTCGCATTTGATTAACTTAATTTTATTTATAACTGGAGTTAATATGTTCGCTGTCATTTATCGATTTAAATTGAAACAACATCAAGAAGCTATCTATAAAGAATGCTGGGATAAAATTGTTAATTATTTTTTAGCAAAACGAGGCGCAATTGGTTCTTGCTTGCATAAGGGAAAAGATGATCTTTGGGTAGCTTATTCTCGTTGGCCCGATAAAGAAACTCGTGATGCTTCCTGGCCTGGTGATAATGCTCCGAGCCATGAATTGCCCAATGAGATTCGTGAAGTGATTTTAAAAATGCAAGCTATAAAAGAAGAGAACAAAGATTTAGAACAATACGATGAAATTTGTTTGGATGTAGTTGAAGACAGGCTTTTATGTAAACAGTGAGCGCTATTTCATTTATTTTTTTCCTTCTTTAGGAGTGAGGCTAGTGAGGCTGCCACCAACAATTTTCTCACATGTTCCTTTAGGTAGAAAAATAAAAGCATCAGATTGGTTATCTTTTGTTGCAGAGCCAGCACAAGATTGCGTAGTGGTGGCGCAATCATTTAACCCAGCTTTAACAATGCCATAACATTTTTCATTTTGCTGGCTTGTCGCAGATGTTTTTTCTGCCGCGATAACACCGGAAGTAGAGAAAGCAAAAACTGCAGTGATAGCAGACATAATAATCATATCTATTTTTTTCATCGAAATTCTCCTTTAAAACGTTAACCTAGGTCGGTCTGTACTTTGTGTATAATAATCCATTATAGTCAATCTTGAAATCAAAAACTTGAGAATAAATCATTGGGATGTTAGCCATGCAAGATCGTGTCATAGTAGCCGATGAAAAATACCTCGTTGAAACCATGCAAAAAACGGATATTTCAGGTGTATCCATCGCTTTATTGAGTGATGACGGTGTCATTAGGACTAAAGCATTTGGTTTTACAGATGAAACATTAAAAAATCAAGTCACTCCAGATACTGTTTTTGGTGCGGCTTCGTTGAGTAAAGTGGTGTTTGCTTATTTGGTATTAAAATTAATACAAGATCATCAATTATCTCTAGATGAACCGCTTAGTGAAACGCTCTCATTCGGAGATTTTTGCAAAGAAATGAATCTGACTTGTGATCCATCCATTAAAGATATCGCACTCGATATCACTAGCATCTTGTCACATACCACAGGATTAGATGACTCTAAAGATGGTGTGATACAAAAAACAAAATCAGGACATTATTGGTATTCAGGTGTTCCACTTTGGTATCTACAAAAAGTAATTGAAGCTAAAACAGGAAAATCACTTGAAGATCTTGCGAAAAAATATGTATTTTCGCCTGATGCATGTGATATGAAAAATACTACCTTTTATACAAATGAAAGCGCTGTATGTGCTAATACCTTACGCACAACAGCCGAAGCTTATGCCAACTTTGTTAAAAAATGGATGCATGAAGAAGATGAATTATTCAAGTCTGCATTTATGCCAATTGTTAGTATGAAAAAAGATGATTGGGCACATGCAGTTGGTGTGAATAAAAATGATTTAAAATGTGTTGCCTGGGGTCTTGGTTGGGGTTTGGAATTAGATGAAAAAGGACAAGTTAAAAAAGCGTATCACACGGGAGATATGGGTCATTGGCGCGCTTTGGTCGCGATTGATTTTGATAAAAAAGAAGCGATTGTTTATTTCGCTAATTCACCGAATGGATTTGTATTAGCTGATCAAATTGTTTCTCCCCATGTTGCATTACCGCATGCTTTTAATTATTTTTCTAAAAAATATGGTTTTGCTGTTGAATATGAACCGGACTGGAAAGACAAAGAAGAGGCACGATTTAATTTAATAAAACAAGGTGCTTTAACTTATGCGGCACCTCATATTTCGCAACTACAATCTTCTTTTTTTAAAACTGTTGTCATGGAGCAAATGCAAGCAGAAAATAAACTCATGCCTGTTTCAATAAGTTGGTGGGAAATTGAATTATCAGAAAAACGTCAAGTATTAGAAACTTTTTGGTGGGAGCGAGTCATTAGATTAAATCAAAACAGTGTGGATTCATTTAAAAAACATATTATCAATACGCATTTTCCTAAGTCTCCTCAATGGGAAAAGAAAATTGATAAATTATTTTCAGATGCAGTAGCGAGAAAAATCGATTTTGATGGTTTTTTTGCTGAATTAAAATATTTGCCTATGATTCACATCAGAACGATGGCAAATGCTGAGAACATTCCATTACCTCATGCTAATGTAATAATAGAACCGAAATTAGAAATACAAGATAACGATCTTATTAATATCAAACGATACATGGTAGAAAGAGGAATGACGGGATCTGTTTCTTTTGGATTTGGAGATAAAGGGATTATTACGCCTGATTATTCCGATGGTAGCAAATGCTGTTATGCTATGCATTCGGTTGGAAAAGTATTTACTGGCATGTTAACACTTGTAATGATTCAGAAAGGTATCATACTAGAGAAAGAATTAACTGAACCTTTGAGCCAGGATTTTATTGAATCATTAGATTTGCCCATGTCACTAAAAACACATTTATTAGAAAACAAAATTACGCTACATCAGTTAATGACACATAAAGCAGGCTTAGGTGATTATCTAGGAAAATACGGGGATGCAATATCCCAAGGTACAATACCGGAAATGAATAGAGCAGAAGATTTTTTGCAATTTGCCGAAATTAAAACTTATCCTGTTGATAAAGAGAAATATAGTAATTTAGGCATATTACTCGTTGGATTGGCGATAAAACATGCTTATGAAAAAAAACATGGGCCATGCGAGTACGATCAACTATTATCAAAATATATCGTTGATAAAATAGCCATGCCAAGTTTTTCTTCGAAAAAACCTGATCAAAATGTCAAATATAATTTAGAAGATCCTATTGCGCCTCATATTGCTGGTAGTCCAGCGGGTGGTTATTGGGTAACAACAGAAGATTTAGCTAAATTTGGACAATGGATTTATCAATCATGTCAAAAAGATCCAACGCTTGAAGAATTAATTAAAAAATATGGTCAAGAATTTTATAATGAAGAACATAATATGATATCTCATGGCGGTGCAATTTCGTCGTCAAGCGCTTTTCTTTCTGTTTCATTAAATACGGGTGCTGTCATTGCTACGCTTTCTGATCAACCTGATATGGCATTTGAATTAAATTCGATGATGCAAACGCATGTGTTTGCAAAGCGGCCTGAAGTTGCTGAAGATGAAATAGAGACATCTTATAGAAAAGAATTTTAATGTTCCGGTCTGGTTAAGATTATTTTAAGAATATTATGTTATATAAATAACTTCAGCACAACGGAGGTGTTTATGCTTTCACGTTTATACGAAAAATTGGATCGTTTTCTCATTGAATTTCATATATCATCAGATTCTGATATTTTTGAAAAAATGCTGCCAGAATTATCCGAATTAAAATCTCAATTAGGGGAAACTGAAACCAGTGACTACAATACTCGATTTAGTATTTCGAGTTCTTACCGTTCGGATGATAAATTGAAACTTAGCACACCAAGTTTATCACTGGATGAGTTAAATGTAGTTTGTAATTTTTTTAAAATTCCTATAACGAGTTATAGGACAGGTAAGGAGTTAACTTTAAATGCGGATGTATTATTTGATGAAATTTTGCCTAAGTTTGAAAATCATATTCGAAAATTACACGAAGAAGACCCTGACAAATTAAAACCGTATCAAGTTGCCTCTAAACCAAAACTTGAAAATAATGCGATTGACAAAATAAAAACTATTACACATAAATTTTTGAAAAAATTAAATCAAGATGAAGTGGTGCCGCAACAATATCAAGATATTAGTATGTTATTGTTTCCACTGGAAGGTATTTTCTTTGAAATTAGAAAAGATAGTAAATATTATTTTTATATTAATAAAATATATGAAAATTTTGATAAACTGTTTAAAGATGATTTGGAATTAAAAAAATATCTAGGTGAAGACGAAGTAGATACCTTGTTGCAACAATTAGCTATTTATATTAAATATAATCGAGCTGAATCAGTTCTTTGTGTTGCCCGATTCATGAAAAAATTAGATGAATTTCTTTATCCTTTTGGCATTGATAAAAGTAAATGCGAAGTACTTGAAAATACTTTATTCGAAATGGCAGGCTTACTTCATTTCCCTTCGCGAAGCAGATATGATAAATCACGTCATGATGAAACAAAAATTAATTTTAAAATGCTAGGAATAACAGATGAAGAAGCTAATCAATTTTTAGCATGGATAAAATCAAAAGGAGATGATAGTGCTAAATTAAGTAGTTATGAAATTGAAATAAATGATACTTTACAATCAGATGGAGAGCGTGCTCAACGTTGTGAAATAAGGGAAAAGCCTATTTATGTTACTGAATATTCCTTTTTAATTGATGGTGAAGTAATGTATAAAAATATATTTCCTTTGTTTATGGAAAAATTTAAAATTATTTCTGATGAGGATAAAATAAAATTAACATCTTACCAAAATTTATCAAAAAATTCTGAAAAATTTAAAACGATGACAGATAAAGTAATTTTTCCTGAAAATTCTGATATCGAAAAATCTAATAATATGGGCATGTTAATGTTTAGTTCTCCACCAGTGGAGAATCAAATACAAGAAACTGTTACAACAACACCAAAATTGCCTGTTGTCTTGGGCGCTGGTAAATTTTGATTTTCATTGAATCATTATGTGGCGCGCCTACATGTTTCAGAGCCTATTAAATCTTTGCCGATAATAATCCATTTTCCCTGGAAGCTATTGCCATCTGGAGAAATTTTATAAAGTTGTGCGCCATTAAACTTTGAACTATTTACTTTCTCAAATTTGTTTGTTTTCAGGGCTTGGTGGTTAATAAATTTAATTGTCTATTATGATTAAATATGGTTGAATCGGCGCATTTGTAAATACATCGTTTTTAATAGGAAAAATACAATGAAAAGTCGATATACGATAGGCATAGATATTGGTGGAACACGCACGCACGCCGTATTATGTGATGGTGATAAAATTTTGAATAGTGTTAATAAAACACATTTAGACAATATAAAACATGGTATTGTAGAAACAATTCAATTGCTTTTATCAGAAGCGAATACAATCATGGCAGTGAATCCAATTGAGATTCATACCGTGATGGTAGGAACAACGCAATTTGTTAATCAAATTTTACAGAAGAAAGGATTAAGTCCCGTATTTACCATTCGATTAGGAGCGCCTGCAACAACAGCAATTAAACCGGCAGCTGATTGGCCGTTCGAATTAAAATCGCTAATTGGAAATCAATATGCCATTGTTGAAGGGGGGTATGAGTTTAATGGGGAAGAAATTTCTCCGTTGGATATAACGATGGTTGAATCATTAGGAAATCAGATCATAGCTGAAGGAATACATTGTATAGCAGTATCTTGCGTATTTTCTCATGTTAATCCAAAGCAAGAATTAATGGTTTACAACATATTGAAAAAAATAAATCCTGATTTTCGCATTTATCTTTCTCATCAAATGGGTGATTTAGGTTTATTAGCACGTGAAAATGCAACTATTTTAAATGCTGCAATTTCTGATGCTTTTGATTCTTATCTTCAACATTTACAAGGCGCATTAGATGAAGCCAATCTTGGCCATGCAGGATTATTATTAAGTTCAAATAACGGTACCATAGAAAGGGCAGGCGTTATTTTCCCTATACAAACGTATGGTTCTGGTCCGAGTAATAGCATTCGTGGTGCAACACGTTTATTAGAAACACGTACCAAATATAGCATTGTTGCCGATATTGGTGGAACCAGTACAGATGTTGGTATTAATGTGAATGGATTTCCGTTGCCAGCAGGATCTGAAATTAAAATTGGTGATGAAAAAGACGGATTTAGTTGTAATTTTCCTTCGCCATTGACTGTATCTTGTGCGCTAGGCGGTGGCAGTATTGTATTAGTTGATCAAGATAATAATGTAACAGTTGGTCCAGTTTCTGTTGGCAGTGATTTACAAATACGATCTCAATGTTTTGGTGGAAATGATTTTACTGTAACAGATATTGCTGTTGTAAAAAATCGATTAGAAATAGGAAATAAAACATTATTGAAAGGTGTTTCTGTTAGTATGATTGATCAAGCAGATGAAATGATCCATCAAAAATTAGCTGACATGATAAACACTGCTATTCTCTACACAGATTCAACTGAACAATTACAATTAATATTAGTTGGTGGCGGCGCATCATTATTTGATTTAAAAAAATTACGTGAATTATTGAATCCTTCTATTTGTGATATTGTCATTCCAAATCATGCTGCTAGTGCAAATGCAATTGGTGCTGCTATTGCCATGATTCACGGACAATATTCTAAAGTGTATCAATACGAAGACACGCCTACTGCTAAAGGAATGATAAGAGAAAATGTCATTGCAGATGCACGAGCAAATGCAATTAAAAATGCAATAGATAAAGGCGCAGATTCAGAAACCATCAAAGAAATTGGGATTACTGAAATTCCTTTAACTTATTTGCCTGGCGCTTTGCATAATGTCAAAGTCGAAGTCATAGGTATGTTTGATCCTGAGAATGATGTTCATTTATCTTTTCGTGTCGCTCCCTCTAAAAAATCAACCTATTCAGCGAAAACGCATTCTATTGTATCTTTCCCTACAATATCATCGAATATCGACCCACAAAAAAAACAATTTGTTGAAGATCTAGCGTTAGGTGCGGGTGTGCTTGGTTCGGGTGGCGGTGGCGATACATCACTTGCTAGCGTGATGATGAGTCAATTGTTAAATGAGCCACAATGGATGAAATTAAATGAATTGGATGATCATGATTTGGTTGTAGCTGTCGCGGCAATGGGTACACCTACTGTTGGAATTGAAAAAATTTTTTCTGAAAATGAATTTGAATTAGCCATCAATCAATATGAAGAAAAATTAGCTAGAAAAATTACTGCGATCATTCCACTTGAAGGAGCGGGATTTAATGCTCTCTTGCCTGCTGTCGTGGCTGAGGTCTGTGGTAAGAAGTTGGTTGATGGTGATTGTATGGGAAGAGCTTTCCCAGAATTACAAATGAACATGGTTTATATTTATGGAAAAAATAAAATTCCCTATAATGCTGTTGTTTCAAATTGTAAGAATGCTACTTATGTTAATGTAAACGATGTGAAAACGTTAGAAGATATTGCAAGGGGTATAACAATAGAAAAAGGGGGTACTGTCTTTATTGCTTGCATGCCGATGACGGGTAAGCAAGCTAAATTATGGTGTATACCAGACACACTGAGCTTTTGTCGAGAGATGGGTACGCTGATCAGAACAACACGTATAGATGATAGAGTGGCTGCATTACGTAAGTTATGCCAGCGAACTGCATATGGCCCTATTAATTCTTTAGGCTCAGGCAGAATTATCGAACTTCATCGAAGCATTGATGGTGGTTTTAATTTAGGTTGGATGGTCCTTTTAACAAAAAATCGTGACAGAATAAAAATTGAATTTCAAAATGAAAATTTGCGCGTGATTAATTGCACAACAAATTGTGTGTTGGCTATTGTACCAGATATCATTACGTTACTTGATGTGAAAGGGAAGGCTATTTCCTCTGAAATGTTAAAAGTGGGTCTTGAGATATCGTCAATTCTTACGATTGGTGCGCCGGCATTATTAAAAACAAAAGAAGCATTGGCTGTTGTTGGTCCTGATAAATTTCACTTATATAAAAGCTGATCTCTATCGATGTGAAGTACTGCGTCCTTTTCTACCATCACCGTCATCATCAGACGGTTTGTCATCATTGGTTGGATTACGCGAAGAAATATTTTTAGTTATCTTTAAATTATTTGGATTATTTGTAGGAAACAATTCACCAAATCTTTTATTAAGTTCTTTAACCATGGTGTTTGTCAGCTTTGTTGTAGATTCAGGCGCTATTTTTTTCGCGACGGTATATGCAATCCCTACTGCCATGCCCGGTACTGTTAATTTAGCTGCTAATGCCACTTTTTTGCGTAATAATTTTTTCTTACCGATCAATTCTTCCCTTTGACACGCTTCATCATGCATAAATATACCTGGTTTATTCATTCTGGCATTATGATTTGAATATTGATAAGCATCGCCTAGCTCCTTGGTGATATCAGCACACAGCATTTTTGCATCATCTTTTAATCCAAATGATCCTGGTGTGTTTGCAGATGCAGCTTCTTGTGTTTTCATTGTATTGAATAATTGTACGTAAATATCAATAAATTTTTTGCGTTTTGTACCTTCATCTGAAAAACTTGGCAACACCTTATATTGTTTGAAATAGATTAGCATTGCATTGCGATATAATTCATCTAACCCTGTTCTATCTTTACCACTTTTGCAATTAGTTGAAACAGCACCGCCCATAGCCTCAACTAAAATAGCGAGATAAGCGGTCTTAAATGCTTCATAATTTCTTAACCCTAATGTTAACTGATAATTTTTTAGCATAAAAGGATCTTGTAATTTTTTTAATTCTTTTATTGCATGAGAAATTAACTCAATTGCTTCCTTTTGTTCATTTGTCAAAGGGACATTTTTTTTGTTTTTAATGGCCTCTTGAAATCGATCAGCATAATTTAATACTTTATGTGCATAGTCCCAACGTTCAGCATTTTGATAAGCCAGTACTCTCAGAATATTAACAGGTTCATTTCCGCCTATAATTTCAACATTGTTGAATTCATCTTTCATTCGAACATCTTCAATAGATTGATTTTGCTGCCTCGATAATACATTATCATCAGCGCCAAATGTCGTATCGCTTAACAATTGCTGAACCAATATAATAGGTTTTAGCTTTTTACGTTCATCATCACTGAATATATTTCCCCATTTATTTTCGAAATTTTCAGTTGCTAATTGTTGTAAAGCAGAGAGTGTTTGATGAACTGTCGCATCTCCTTGTTCTTTCAGTTCAGACTTATGTCCTTTCATTTCATAGGGAACCATCGTACTCATTTTAATATTTTTTGAGAGTGTTTGAATTTTATTATCATTTTTTTCTAGCAAATAATTTACTCTAGCATTTTTTACGCCAGGGATATGTTGCATAGCGGATGATTGTTTTAACTTACTCCAATCTGGATTTTTTTCTGAAGGTTTTGGCACTAATTTTAATAAATAATCTTGTTCCCAATTTGGCAGGGCAGTAAACCAGGTTGGTCTAGCATCTTTATTCACATTGTGAATAGCAAGAAAATGCTGTTTTATTTCATCGGTTATTTCATATTGATAATGAAAAGGGACGTCAATTTGACAATAGGTTGAATTATTGTGCTGATGTTCAAATACGAGTATTCTATTAGCATTGTTTTCTGCGATAAAATATCTTTCTGAATTGCGAATTTTTCTTATAATGTCATCACTATCTTCGCCAGTATATTTTTTAATAATATTTTTCATTTCTTTTATAAAAGTGTTAACAGCTTCATCGGGATATTTGTTTTTATCTTCTTGTTGTGCCTTTTTCGCTAATGCCATTAATTCTTTTTCAAGTAAAATTTTTCTATTTTGGTCGAGATCGGTGAAAAAAGAAGGTAGTTCCATTGCACTTAATACACTAGCTATTAAATTCAATTTTCGTATTTTAATGGCAGCTTGACTCGTAGTATTTAATTGATCGTTATGCGTTTTATCATTATCTTGATTGTATTTTACATACAATACATCTAGTGTTTTGCCATTTAAATTAACTTGTTTTGTTTGTGTTTTATAAAGTGTGGCAGGATATTTTTCTTGCTCATATTGATTGATTAATCCTTTGAGCATAGATAAATTATCTTGTGTTTTTGTGAGCGGTTTATTAACGGGTTTTGGTATAACATTAAATACTTCTTTCATTAGGCTATCTTCAACCCATTCATTTGTTTTACTATCTTTCATCTGACACCTCGTTTTATTTCTTTTAAACTTGTATTTATATTATAAATCATAAAAATTAAGAATAAATTAGAAGGAATGATTACTTTCTATCTGGCAATAATAATATAATTTTAATAATTATCAATAGGATAGAAAAGTATAGAGCTACTAGCATGCTTTCCTATTCCAAAAAGTTATGTAAAATTGGAATACAAATCCAAATTTACATAAAAAACAAATTTTGAATGAATTGAAATTGAATATCACAAGTTAAAAAATCCCTTTAAATCTCTTGAACAATTAGCTTAATCAAGCTAAATTAGCTGGCATTCTTTTTTAAATTTCAAATATTAAGGGAATAATAATGAAAAAATTCATATTAGGGACATTTATGCTATTTATGACGACATCTGCATTCGCTTATTTTGTAACGATTCAATCAAATCAATCTCAATTACGTGATATAACGAAATGGGAAATAAAAAAATTAGACGATGGTTACCTTTTTCTTCTTGGTACTTATAGTGATAAAATATTGACGATTCATGTGAATGATACAGTTGAAAATGGTAGCAAAGTAGATCCTGTCACAGTCACGTGTAACGATACAACTGGCTATGGCCCTCATCGTGTTGATCCTGGGTCATCAATTACTTGTGTTGGTGATATTCAAGATATGGCTTACTTAGCTATCGACCAGCAAAATTTTATCAATGGCGCTGCTGGAACATATGAATTTATTCCTGTATTTGGCTAGTTTTATTTGGGCATTGAAAATATAAGGTTTGAAATAGTTTTGATGTTTTGCTAAAATACATGATTAATTATTATATTAAAAATAACGAGGAGAAAATGAGTAACAGCCGCAATCATTCTTCACTTATTCTCATTCCAGAAGATAAGTTTGTGATTTTTAAAATTGATCCTAATGAAGAATATCAACAATATCTAGCATCTCCTTTACTAACTTGTTTTGCTTATTTAATTTATTATCAAACACAACAAGATAATACAAAAGCTGTGCTGTATCATGCAAAATCCGGTGAACCAAAAAGATTGCCTGCAATTGTAGCAAATATTGAATCTGAATATAAATCACTTAATAAAATTATCATAGCCATTCCTCATAGTGAAAATTATGCTAATACGTCTTCCATATTAGATAATGCAAAGCAATCACTAGCAAATATATTTATGACATCTATAGATAATCTAAATATATCAATCGTTGAAAGTGCAGCGATTTATATGGCCGATACATATGGTAATCATAATATATCTCTTCGTTATGATGAGGATGTAATAAATAAAAGTAAAACTTCAATTAGTACAAAAACATTTCGATTTTAAACAATTGAAAAGGTAACTTATGAAATTTAATTCTTTTGCATTTATTTTTCTTTCACCAGGATTTTCTCCTGAAGAAAATACAGTGTCAACACAAAAAGATAATTATCGTTTCAAAGCGGTAGGGATCGATATGGCGAATAAAGCAATAGCGTTGGATGTTGCGGAGCAATTAGCCAAAGAAGGATATCAAATGATTGAATTGTGCGGTGGTTTTGGCCCTGAATGGGCTTATAAAATTGCTGAAAGATTAAAAAATGAAATACCGGTCGGTGCAGTATTTTATGGGCCGCAATTTCGAAAACAATTGGCTGATCTTATGGAGTAAATAAAATTAATGACAAAATGCATTGTTATTACTGGCGCCAGTTCTGGCATTGGACAGGCACTGGCAATTAGTTTTGCTAATTCAGGTTACGATGTCGTAGCAATTGGTCAAAACGAAATTAATTTACAAAAAATAAAATCTTTCATAAGTAACGGTAATGTTATTACGATCTGTGCAGATTTGAGTGAAGAAAATGGTATTGATAAAGTTGCACAAAATCTTGCACTGCAGAATGGTGTGCAATTTCTCATCCACTGCGCTGCAATAAGTAAACCATACAAATCATTAATGGATATTTTAACCATAGAATTAAAACAAATTATTAATGTGAATGTCATGACACCTATATTGTTAACTCAAAAATTAGCACCCTATTTTGATGAAACAACAAGAGTATTATTCATTGGTTCTGATTATGTTGGTATAGATAAAAAAATACGGCCTTATGTTACTGGCGCTTATGGAATATCTAAATCTGCATTAAGAGTAGCTGTTGAATATTTTCGACGTGAGTATGATAAGGCGCTTATTGGATATTTGAATCCAGGTACAACCGATACGCCCATGTATCAATCAATGGTAACAGCAATCAATCAGCAAGGTATTTTTAATCATCAAGGACAGATAGCTTCGCCAAGAGATATTGCGGAATTTATTCAGGGTGTGTTAGAAAAAACGTGTAATCAAGATTATAAGTTCATTGATTGGGACTATCGTGAAATCATGCATCATCAATTGATAGAGAGAAGCTCAGTTAGGGCGAAATTGTGAAAAATATACAACTAATTATTTCGATTTTTCATCGTCCCATGGATGAAAACCAATAGGTCGTTTATTAGGTGTAGATGGGGGATCCATTAGCCTCCGGATAGCAATCACTAGTGAATGTAAGGTTTTATCGTGGGATAAAATTTTATTTTCTAATTCTTTCAATTTGTGTTTGAGGTCTTTGTGAGTTGATAATATTTCGCGCAATTTAACGAATGTTCTGACAATTAAGACGCTAACTTCAATAGCCCTAGGCGTATTGAGAACACTAGCGGCCATAAGAACACCATGTTCTGTAAATGCATTTGGGTTTGTACGGGAAAATTTGAGGTTTTTAAGGTGGTCGCAAATTGCGACCACCTTATCACAGGAAAAGATCCCATTTTACTAAGCCCATTTTTGATTGGAGAAGCAGGTGCTGCTGCTCTCGCTGCTGTTGGCTATCTTTCTTCTGCATTATGGTGTTTGAAATCTAATACGCCACCTCAACGCATTACTGTTGCAGTAAAAGAAGCTGCAATTGCACAACGTTCACATGAATATATCAGAGTAATTAATGGAAAAAATGAAGCTTTATGGAATCCTATTTCAGGCTTTTATGAAACTAAAGACAATAGATGGATACAGCTTCATTGTAATTTTCCACAACATCAAGAAGGTGTTATTTCATTTTTGCATTGTGACAATAATCGTACTTCTGTTGAAAAGGCGGTTAGTCATTGGCAGGCAAGTGTTTTAGAAGAACAACTTTCAAATCTTGGATTATGCGCTGCTATGGTGAGGACACCTGATGAATGGCGTTTGCATCCACAATCCGCAGTAATAGATACACTGCCATTAATGGAGATAATAAAAATTGGTGATAGTGAACCTGAGCCATTGCCGTCAGGAAATCGACCATTATCGGGTATTAAAGTGTTAGATTTAACACGTGTGATTGCAGATCCAGTCTGTGGGAAAACATTAGCTGAACATGGCGCAACAGTGATGCGTATTTCTAGTCCTCAGTTACCATTCATTTTACCACTCGTGATGGATACTGGTTTTGGTAAACTTTCTGCTTATTTGGTACGTGTTTCTTTGGCACAAACTGCTCATTGGTTTAAACAATTAGGCAGAGTAACAACTGATTTTTCACAATGTGAAATACCAACGAGAGAACAATTAAAAGATATACTAATGCAAAAACAATCAGCATTTGGTGAGTTAGAATTTCTTCCGCCTATTTTGAAAATGTCTGAGACACCACCGTATTTAGATAAAATGCCAGTTCCATTAGGGTCAGATGAACCAAAGTGGCCATTATAAATTGAGGATAAAAATACATGAAAGAAACCTATTCCCTTTCAGTAGGTGAAAATGATTTAGCAAGAATGACATTGCTCAATGATATTTATATGTCTTATTGCATCGATTTTTTATTTGAAAATGGATTAAAACAAGGATTATCGATTGCTGATGTTGGTTGCGGTCCAGGCAATGTTTCACTTTGGTTAGCGGAGCAAGTAGGAGAGACAGGCAAAGTCGTCGCCATTGATAATAGTGATGAGCAATTGAATGTGTTAAATAAAAGAATTGCAGAAAAACAGTTTAAACATATCTCAACTTATCAATGTGATATTTATGAGATTGATCAGCTAAATGAAAAATTTGATATTATTTTTTGTCGATTTTTATTTATTCATTTATCACAACCGTTAATTGCTATCAAAAAATTATATGAATTATTAAAACCTGGCGGATGTCTTATTTTAGGTGAACTTGATAATTCAACGTGGTCATCCTATCCAGTTAACGAAGCATTAGAACAAGATAGAAATTTGCTTTGTACAGTAGGATTAAAAAAGGGCGCAGATTTTTGTATAGGGCCAAAATTATATGGTTATTTGCGTCAGGCAAATTTTAATATAATGAATGTTAAAATCGCTCAACCCGTATTATTTGGAAAGCATCGTGATTATATTTTTTTAAAATGTAAAGCATGGGCACAGGCTTATTTTGAGTTTGGGTTAATATCATCTGATGCTTTGGAAGAGAGAATAAAGCATTTATATGACTTGGCACATGATGATAATTATTTAATAGAAGCAGCAAAAATGTATTTTTTATGCGGTAGAAAATAATGTGTGTTAAATCAATATATTGAATGAATTTTTTTATATCTTTTTGTATAGACTGAAATTTCCTTTATATATACTATACACATTATAAGTGTGTATAATTAATAGTAGGACACAGTGTAAAATGAGTAAAATTTATAGCAGTCGTGAGGTTATTCGAATGATAGAAAATGATGGATGGTATGAGGTTAGGGTAACTGGTAGCCATCATCATTTTAAGCATGGCAAAAAATCAGGTGTTGTGACTGTGCCACATCCTAAAAAGCAGATAGGTAAAGGCTTGTTAAACAGTATTTTTAAACAAGCAAAGTTGAAGGTGAAATAATCATGGTTATTGAATATATTGGGTTGGCTGAAAAGGTTGAGGATGGTTATAGTGTTTTCTTTCCTGATTTTCCTGGATTTGGGTCAGCAGGTGATACCTTAGAAGAAGCTAGAAAAAACGCTAAAGAAGGATTAATTGCTCACATTGAATTAATGGTTGAAGACGGTGAGCATATATCTAAACCATCTTCATTAGATAAAATAATGCAATTATCTGATGCAAAAGGATGTATCCCATTAATTATTGCTATCATTCCGCCATCAGGTAAGTCACAGAGAATTAATATTACGATGGATATTGCATTGCTTCATGCAATTGATTTAGCAGCTACGAGTCAACATAAAACCAGATCAGCATTATTAGCAGAAGCAGCCCAAAGATTATTAGGCGAACTTTAAAATTTGTAGTTGTCAATTGTTGTATAATTAATAAATGATGAATATTTTTTCTAACATATTACATTCTGTCGACATTTCTGATCATCAGATCCAGCATGTCGCTATTAGGGTCAGACGAACCAAAGTGCCCATTATAAATAGAGGATAAAAATATATGAAAGAAACCTATTCCCTTTCAGTAGGTGAAAATGATTTAGCAAGAATGACATTGCTCAATGATATTTATATGTCTTATTGCATCGATTTTTTATTTGAAAATGGATTAAAACAAGGATTATCGATTGCTGATGTTGGTTGCGGTCCAGGCAATGTTTCACTTTGGTTAGCGGAGCAAGTAGGAGAGACAGGCAAAGTCGTCGCCATTGATAATAGTGATGAGCAATTGAATGTGTTAAATAAAAGAATTGCAGAAAAACAGTTTAAACATATCTCAACTTATCAATGTGATATTTATGAGATTGATCAGCTAAATGAAAAATTTGATATTATTTTTTGTCGATTTTTATTTATTCATTTATCACAACCGTTAATTGCTATCAAAAAATTATATGAATTATTAAAACCTGGCGGATGTCTTATTTTAGGTGAACTTGATAATTCAACGTGGTCATCCTATCCAGTTAACGAAGCATTAGAACAAGATAGAAATTTGCTTTGTACAGTAGGATTAAAAAAGGGCGCAGATTTTTGTATAGGGCCAAAATTATATGGTTATTTGCGTCAGGCAAATTTTAATATAATGAATGTTAAAATCGCTCAACCCGTATTATTTGGAAAGCATCGTGATTATATTTTTTTAAAATGTAAAGCATGGGCACAGGCTTATTTTGAGTTTGGGTTAATATCATCTGATGCTTTGGAAGAGAGA
>JABDCN010000025.1:0-8535 GCA_013288125.1 Gammaproteobacteria bacterium | reverse complement strand
GAAAGCATCGTGATTATATTTTTTTAAAATGTAAAGCATGGGCACAGGCTTATTTTGAGTTTGGGTTAATATCATCTGATGCTTTGGAAGAGAGAGTAAAGCATTTATATGACTTGGCACATGATGATAATTATTTAATAGAAGCGGCGAAAATGTATTTTTTATGCGGTAGAAAATAAAATAATGCAAAATGGGGTCAGGCTTGCGTCATTGCGTCTTTTTTAAAAAGATGCAATGACGCAAGCCTGACCCCATTTTCGATTGTTGAATCTCGCATGGATACTTATACATGAATCATTTATACCGTATTGTTTCTGTTGATGATAGCTATCAAGACACAGGTAAAGTGTTTGTGAAGTTACAAGTCACGGGCAAAGCAAAAACGTTTGATCGTCCTGTTAGTGAACTTTATCAACGGGAATGGCTTGAACATTTTTCGCGAGAAGATGTCGCACATATTGCAGCATTGTACACAGCAGAGCATACAAAAAATTTAGATTTGATAAAACGATTTCCGAAAAAAAATCATTCTGTCAAAACCAGTGTGATTATTGTTAGTATTTTATTTACTTCATTTTTAATTTTATCTAATTTGACAGCATTTAAATTAGCAGCATGGGGGCCGATCGTGTTTCCGGCTGGACTCATTTTTTTTCCATTGACTTATGTATTCGATGATATTTTAACTGAAGTATATGGATTTAAAATAAGTCGACGAATCATATGGCTGGCACTTCTTGCTAATACGATTGTTTTTATTGGAACGTGGTGCACCATTTATTTAAGTCCATCACCTGATTGGCATCATCAAGCGGCTTATGCGACTGTTTATCATGCGACACTGCGTGTTTTTATTGCATCAACGATTAGTTATTTTTTCGGTGAATTTGCTAATTCGATTATTCTTGCTAAATTAAAAATACTTACCTCAGGTCGATATTTATGGCTGCGTGCAATGACGAGTTCGATGGTGGGTGTTGGTATTGATACTGTGATGTTTATCCATATTGCTTTTTTATTTTTGATGCCTTATTCACACATCTGGGAAATTATTGGAACAATGTATTCACTTAAAGTTATCTATGAATGTTTAGCTTTACCTATCACGTATAAAATATCGAATTATTTGAAACAAAAAGATAACGTGGATTATTACGATTTCAAAACGAAATTTAATCCTTTTTCTTTGGAAGTGTAATATATGATTATTTGGGGTCAGATCTCCTCTTTCCTCTTTGTAAAGTGGAAAGAGGAGATCTGACCCCAAATCTGCAAATCTGATCTAAGCCTGACCCCAGTTCCATTATTCAAGAAAATATCGATAATTTGTGCCAAATATTTTTTGAATCCGTTTGGCGATAATTTTTCCAATTGATCTTCTGCCATTTTCCATAGCAGATAAATTTGCTTGCGTTATATTTATCTTTTTTGCAAATGCAACTTGCGATAAGCCTTCACGTAATCTCAATCCTTTTAGCAATGCCCCAGCCTTAGTGTATTTTTCATCAAGTTTATCAAACAGGTCTTGAATAGAAATTGTGACTTTACTTTTCTTTTTTTGAGTGGTGTCCACAGCATATTTTTTAATAATTTTTTTTGGAATGACATAAGTCGTATGACGATGCGTTATATATAAAGCCGAGCCGTGGCTATGTGCGCTAATATGGGGCTTTTTCGTGTGTTCCGACATAATACACCTCAATAATTTTTCGTTTCTTATCTATTACTTCCCAGCAACAAACATAAGTAGGTTTTCCTTTCTGCAAATGACAGTGTCGTTTGTCGCCCTTTTGGCCACGTAACTTTGTATAATTAGGCCAGTCTGTCGCTGCAGGACCATTGTTAATTAGATCCATAAATAAGAGTCTTAGCTGAAGCGTAACTTTCTCACTTAGCTTAACAGCTTGTTTATCTGCTTTTCTAGAAAGTATTATCCACTTTGTATTCATAAGTATATCTCATTAATTGATATATATCAAATTATGATATGGTTTTATTAAAATAGATTAAAATTTATTATATTAAAGATAATAATAGAATTTTATTGAACCAAAAAATCACCGAAGTGACTTATGGTAAAGTTGTGTGAGAAAAGTGGGAATAACGTAATGGGGTCAGATCTCCTCTTCCCTCTTCTTTCCTCTTTACATAGTGGAAAGAGGAAAGAAGAGGGAAGAGGAGATCTGACCCCATTATCGATTAACCACTCACTGAATGCCAATTTCCATCTGTTGAAACGCAAGCAGTGCCTCCACCATCGCGGGTTTTATCATTTTTTGCAGAACTAATACTGTATCTTCTACATAATGAATTGCCATTAATGGCCACTTTCTCTGTCGGTGTGACTGTATACTTAATGCCGCTATTGCTATTGGTCCACGTGGTTGATTTGCCCAGCGGTTTATCTAAGGCATGCGATAATTTCGACTTATCGATGACATCCATGGAGCTTGCCACAGCTCCTCCTAGCCGGCCTGAGCCTTCTACCGCAGTGACAGGGACATCTTCGCCTGTCGTCGTGACAAACGCTCCATTGGGTTTGGTAGGCGCGGTTTTTGGCTGAACTTTATTTGGACTGGAAGAGTTAAAAAATGACATATTTGAACAAGCTGTTAAGCTGATGCTTAAAGCAAGAATAGCTAATTTGAATGATTTAGACATGAATGCATTCTCCTTTTAGCTTTCATACTGCAATCTACTGAGACATATGCATTTATTTTATCACATCTTTAGATTAAACAACCGCCCCTAACTCATTGACTTTCGCAGCGCAAATAAAATCATTTTTTGTCAAACCATCAACAGCATGCGTTGTATATTTAACAAGACAATAATTATAACCAACTTCCATATCAGGATGATGATTTTCTGTATTTGCAATCCATGCAATGGCATTAACAAAAGCCATGGTTTTATAAAAGCCTTTAAAAGTAAAACGACGTCGAATTGATTTGCCATTGGGATCGACTTCCCAGCCGCTTACTTCAGGCAGTAATTGATTAATTTCTTCTTTAGTTAACGCCGGAATGCCGCCTTCACAACCTACACAACGAATGTTTGATAATTCTGTCATCTTATTCTCCATTTTCTCATCGTTCATCCTTCGAGATGCGCACTGCGTGCGCTCCTCAGGACGAACGGTTAGTATTTTGTTATATAAAAAATTACACTGCATCATACATGGGTTTATATATCCCAAGTTTTTTTGCTTCATGGATTAAACTAATTAAATCCATTTTTGTTAAATTAAATAAAACATCGTAATCATCTATCACATAATAAATGGGTTGAATGATATCAATTCGATAAGGCGTACGCAAAACTTCCATGACCTCAAAGGGTTTTCTTTGCGGCACATCGCTATCAACTGCATAAATCGTTTCATTTTTTGACGATAAAATTCCACCGCCATAAATGCGCAATCCTTTTTTCGTTTGGATTAATCCAAATTCAATGGTGAACCAATATAACTTTGCTAACATGACTTGTTCTTCATGCGTTGCTGTCAAACCTAATTTTCCATAAGTATGCGTAAAATCAGCGCAAGCTTGATTGGTTAACATAGGACAATGTCCGAATACTTCATGAAAAATATCCGGTTCTTGTAAATAATCTAATTCCTCGCGCCTTCTGATAAAAGTCGCGGCGGGAAATTTTCGATTTGCTAACAATTGAAAAAATCGATCAAAAGGAATCAAAGCAGGAACAGGTTCCAATGCCCAGCCTGTTGTTTTTTGTAAAACAGTAGAGACTTCATGACATTGTGGAATTCTATCATGTGGTAAATTTAATAATTGTATTCCCTGTTTATATTCATCACAGGCACGATTTTCAATAATGGGTAATTGACGTGTAATTAATTCATGCCAAATTTGATTTTCTTCTTCTGTATAAGCAGCATTACCTTTTTCATCGATAGTTTTTGCGGTATAAGTCGTTGTTTTTTTGTATCCCATATAATGCCCCTCCCTAAGAGGTTATTTCTTTTATTTTATCATTAAAACGTGGTTTAAGTTGGCGCCAGCAATCGAGATATGTTTTATCACGAAAATCACCTGATAAAGCAAATGCTGTCAATTGCCAAATGTGTTTAGATTCAAACATAAAAGCTAAGGTATCGTCATAATATTCAGGAGCGAGGGTATTAGAAATTGCCTTCGTATAAGCTATTTCATCAGGGCCATGTCCTGACATGCAATTATGCAAACTTCCGCCGCCAGGAACAAAGCCTGTTTTTTTTGCATCGTATTGACCGCGAATTAATCCCATATATTCACTCATAATATTTCGATGAAAATAGGGTGGACGAAAAGTATGATCAGCTACCATCCATCGTGGTGGAAAAATTACAAAATCAATATTTGCAACATGAGGAATGTGAGAAGGTGAAGTTAAGACGGTAAAAATAGAGGGATCAGGATGATCATAGCTAACAGAATTAATGGTGTTAAATAAAGAGAGATCATATTTATAAGGAACATAATTACCGTGCCATGCAACAACATCTAAAGGTGAATGCATGATATCAGCTTGCCATAATTGTCCTTGAAATTTTGCTATTAAAATAAAATGATCTTCGCGTTGTTCAAATACAGCAACAGGCGTTTGAAAATCACGTGGATTTGCTAAACCATTTGCACCCAATACACCCAACTCAGGCAGGCGAAAAGGTAAACCAAAATTTTCGCATACATATCCGCGTGCTTTTGCTTGTAATAATTCAACTTGAAATTTTATACCGCGAGGAATCACAATCATTTCGCCAGGGTTAACAATTAAATGTCCGAATTCTGTTTTGAATAAAAGACTACCTTCTTGCGGTACAATTAAAAAATCCCCATCAGCATTATAAAAAAAAGTTTTTTCCATTGAATCAGTGGCAGCATATAAATGAATGGCAGCTCCCATTTGCATGTTAATCGAACCATTGCCTGCTAATGTCACAAGACTATCAATGAAGTGAGATTTTTTTTCTGGATAAGGCATAGGTTGCCAACGCATTTGAGTGGGTGGCGTTTGTTTGATATCAAAAGGCGGCGCTAAAAATTTAGGATGTGAAAGAGGAATAAATTCACTATGTAAAGTAGAAGGGCGAATACGATATAACCAACTGCGTAAATTTGTTTGTCGTGGTGCGGTAAATGCACTGCCGCTTAATTGTTCCGCATAAAGTCCATAAGGAACTTGCTGTGGTGAATTACGTCCTTTGATTAATGCGCCTTGAATGGCTTCAGATTCAAAGTGGTTTCCAAATCCGGTGTGATAAGAAAGCATATTTTTTCCTATTTCAAATCATATTAAATTCATTTTATAACACTGCATGAAGTGAAGACAAAAATCGCGTATTTTGTGCTTCTGTCCCAATTGTCACGCGTATATGACGAGGCATTTGATAAGCTGTTAAAGGCCTTACAATGACACCTTGATAAAGTAATTTTTGATAAATATCTGCTGCATGATTAACATCTATTGTAATAAAATTACCAATAGATGAAATATAATTGAGTTTAAATGCTTGAAGTCCTTCTTCTAATTGTTTTTTACCGATCTGATTAACGGCAATACTATTTTTAATATGTGCATGATCTTTTAGTGCAGCGCATGCTGCTTTGCTTGCAATTGAATTAACATTAAAAGGTAAGCGAGCACGATTTAAAATGTCAGCAATATCAGGTGAAGAAATGGCATATCCTAAACGCAGTGCAGCTAATCCATATATTTTTGAAAATGTTCTTGTGATAACAAGATTAGGATATTGATTGAGATAGTCAAGTGCATGAGGATAATCAGGTTGAGTAATATATTCAGAATAAGCTTCATCTACCACAACAAGAACATGAGGCGGCACAGATTCCATGAGTAATCGAAAATCATCATCATTCGTATAGGTGCCAGTGGGATTATTGGGATTTACTAAAAATAATACTTTGGTTTTATCATCAATGGCACGAATCATACCGCGAATATCATGTCCCCAATCAATCGATGGTATCACTTTAACGGGTATACCATAACTGTGTATCAAAAGTGAAATAGTTAAAAAAGCATATTCTGAAATAATGGTGTTAGCATTGGTATGTAAATAAGCTTTTACAATTAATTCTAAAATATTTTCAGAACCATTACCGACAGTAATTTGTGATGGTTGAACATTTAAAAAAGCAGCTAATGTTTGCTTGAGTTCATAGCAGTTTCCATCAGGATAAATGTGAGCTTGATAAGCTGCTTCTTGTGCAGCTTGCACGACAGCAGCACTAGGTCCCAGTGGATTTTCATTACTCGCTAATTTAATGGAGGAATGAATGCCTAATTCTCTTTCTACTTCTTCGATAGGTTTACCAGGTTGATAAGGTGTTAAACTACGTACACTATCATTGGCAAGAAAACGAAAATCGATTGTCATAAGATTTCCTCTTTTACTTGTTCGGGACTGGCTGCTTGAAATGCAGGTAATTGTCGGCAATTTTGATCGATTCTAACTAAGGCAGGGTAATTTGTTAGATCACAAGCAAAACGTCTGGCATTATACATTTGCGGAACAAGACAAATATCGGCCATTGTTGGTTTATCACCAAAACAAAAAGGAGTGGTTGTGTTAAGCGCGGCTAGTTGTTTTTCTAATCCTGTTAATCCTTTCGTCATCCAATGTTGATACCAAATATTTTTTTGTTCTTCAGTTATTTTTAATTGATTGGTTAGATAAGATAAGACACGTAAATTATTTAATGGATGAAGATCTGCTGCAATGGAAAGTGAAAAAGCACGGACTAAAGATTTAAGATAAGGATCTTTAGGTAATAAGGGTGACGTTGGAAAAGTTTCGTCTAGGTATTCAATAATCGCGAGAGATTGCGTGATGGTTTTATTATCGTGTGTTAGGGTGGGAACTAAACTGTGAGGATTGATTTTGAGATAATCAGCAGAAAATTGTTCGCCACCGTTGTTTACGAGATGAATAGGGATTAATTGATAATTGAGTTCTTTGAGTTGCATCGCAATACGAACGCGATAGCAGGCACTAGAACGAAAATAATCGTGTAGAATGAGCATAATGTTCCTTTTGTTTTTATTTCACTAGGTCATTGCAAAAAAATAAAGCCCCGTCGTTGCGAGGAGCATGCATAGCATGCGACGAAGCAATCCATAGCCTAAACCTGCAACACACCTCTCTTAATCTGATCCAATTCAATCGACTCAAACAAAGCACGGAAATTTCCTTCACCAAATCCTTCATCGCCTTTTCGCTGAATAATTTCAAAAAATACTGGGCCTAGCATATTCTTAGTAAAAATTTGTAATAATAATTTTTTTTCTTTACTCGTTGTACCATCAATCAAAATACGTAATCGTTTTAAAGCTTCTAAAGATTCTCCATGTTTAGGTAAACGTTTTTCAATTAACTCATAATAAGTATCAGGCGTGTCAAGAAATTCAAGACCAGATTGGCGCAGCGTATCAACAGAATCAAAAATAGTATCTGTCCCTAACGCGATATGTTGTATTCCTTCGCCATTAAAATCTTTTAAAAATTCTTCAATTTGTGATTTATCATCAGAAGATTCATTGAGTGGGATACGAATTTTTCCACATGGACTTGTCATCGCTTTACTTTTTAATCCTGTCATTTTGCCTTCAATATCAAAATATCGTACTTCATAAAAATTAAAAACGTTAGTATAAAAATCTGCAAGTTTAATCATATTGCCGCGATATAAATTATGTGTCACATGATCAATGTAAGTCAATCCAGCTTGTTTAACGGATGATACATGAGAAGATTGTTTAACAAATTGATGCGCATAATTCGGTTGTCCATGCACATAATCAATAAAATAAATTAAACTATTTCCGACGCCATAAATCGCAGGGATATCATAAAAATTATTTTCATCTTGCGGTTGATAAGGTTTTGCACCAGAAATAATTGCGTGTTGATAAGCCTGTTGTGCATTTTTAACTTTAAAACCCATGGCTGAAGTAGAAGGTCCGTGTTCTTGTGCGTAACGACTTGCCATACTATTCTTTGTGCAATTAATAATAAATCGAATATCATTTGTTTTGGTGCAACGTAAACATCATTGTCATCTAATATACGTTGCAATCGACTAATATGTTCGATGGAACGTATTGTCGTGCCGCCTAATTTTCGAATACGTTCAGCTAATACATCAATCATAGCAATAATCTGATTAGCTTGTTCATCTAATAATAAATGATAATCGCGATAATGACTGCCTGTCACATGCCAGTGAAAATTTTTTGTCTTCACATATAAAGCAAATGAATCAGCAATGAGTGGATTAATCGCATCTGTAACGGCTTGTCTTGCGCGACTGCCTAAATCTGTAGGGGTCGCAAGCTTAATTGGTGTGGTAGTAGAAGTAATTAGCGTGACTTTTTTCATTGTCAATCCCTTCCGCTTATTTCAGAAACCAGAATTATAACATCTTTTATAGCATTGAGAACAGGGGTGACAGCGAAGAAACAATCCATTAAGATGCTTTTCTTGATATGAATAAAAGGAGTGTATCATGA
>JABDCN010000024.1 GCA_013288125.1 Gammaproteobacteria bacterium | reverse complement strand
TTAGGCAAAAATTTATGGACGGAAGGAAGTGAAGGTGAGCAAATCACTGTTTATGCCGCGTTTAATGAAACAGATGAAGCTTTTTATATTGTAAATCGCATACGTGAGTGGCGTCAGCAAGAAAAATTAAAAAATATCGCTATTTTATATCGATCAAATGCGCAATCACGTGTCATTGAAGAAGCATTGATGCAATTTGGAATTCCTTATCGTGTCTATGGCGGCTTGCGTTATTTTGATCGTCAAGAAATTAAAGATGCTTTAGCTTATTTGCGATTACTGGCTAATCGATCTGATGATCCTGCTTTTGAACGCGTAGTCAATACACCACCACGCGGTATTGGTGATCGTACTGTTAGTGCAATACGAGATTATGCAAAAGCAAACAATGTGACATTGTGGCATGCCTTAGAAACTTTATTACAACAAAAATATTTTAGTGCACGGACAGAATCAGCATTGAGTGCATTCGTGCAATTAATCGAACATTTATCGAAAGATAGCGATACACTTCAATTACATCAACAAGTCGAAATGTTGCTTAAAACAAGCGGTTTAATTGAACATTATCGAAAAGAAAAAGGCGAAAAAGGATTAACGCGCGTTGAAAACTTAGAAGAATTAATTAATGCCGCATATCAATTTACACAAGATGGTGTACCAGAAGACATGCTGCCGCTCGCTGCTTTTCTTGCTTATGCTGCATTAGAATCAGGTGAAGAACAAGCAGAAACTTATGAAGATAGCGTGCAATTAATGACGCTGCATTCCGCAAAAGGATTAGAATTTCCCATTGTTTTTTTATCGGGGTGCGAAGAAGGATTATTTCCACATTATCGTTCAATGGATGATTTGAATGCATTAGAAGAAGAACGCAGATTATGTTATGTCGGCATTACGCGTGCGATGCGGAAATTATATATGACTTATGCAGAAAGCAGGCGTTTACACGGCAAAGAAATGTATCATCGTCCTTCACGTTTTTTAAAAGAAATTCCGGCTGAATTAATGAATGAAATTCGTTTTCGCACGAAAGTTTCTCGGCCTGTTGCCAATATGACATATCAAGCAGAATCGGCTGGAAAATTCAGAAGCGGGCAACAAGTTAAGCATAAAATTTTTGGTGAAGGAACAATCATTGGATTAGAAGGTGATGGGAATGATATGAAAGTGAAAGTGCGATTTGCAAAAGCGGGGACGAAGGTGTTAATGGCGGAGTATTTGAGTATCAATTAGGAACATTCGCAAATGTTCGCACTGTTGTCATCCTGAGCGTAGCGAAGGATCACTAAAATATGTCATAATGCTTGCTTAGTGATCCTTCGCTACGCTCAGGATGACAACCGCAAAAACGTTCATGAATTAAGACAAAATAAATATCATGTATACACTCTTCAAAAAAATATTATTTCAATTTGAACCAGAAACTTCGCATACCATCGCGATGCGTGGTTTGCAGTTCGCTTATCGTTGTGGTTTAACGCGTTTTATTTCACCTTCTATTTCAACTACACAACATTCACAAACACTGATGGGATTAAACTTTCCGAATCGCGTTGGACTCGCAGCTGGACTCGATAAAAATGCAGATTATATTGATGCCTTAGCTTCTTTAGGATTTGGATTCATTGAAATTGGAACCGTTACGCCAAAACCGCAAACAGGCAATCCTAAACCAAGATTATTTCGTTTAACAAAACACGAAGCGATTATTAATCGTATGGGGTTTAATAGCAAAGGTGTGGCATACGTTAAAAATAATTTAATGAAAATGCGTTATCGCGGCATTTTAGGCGTCAATATTGGAAAAAATAAAGAAACACCAAATGAAAAAGCGATCGATGATTATCTCATTGGATTTCGTGAATTGTGGCCTTATGCAAGTTATATAACCATTAATATTTCTTCGCCAAATACGCCTGGATTACGTGAGTTACAAGAAAGTCATTTTTTAAAAACGTTATTGAGTGCACTTAAACAAGAACAACATCGCATCTCAATATCACAACAAAAATATGTACCGCTGGTTTTAAAAATCTCACCAGATTTATCTGATGAAGCCTTGCGTGAATTGAGCCAAATTATGTTGGAAAATAAAATGGATGGTGTGATTGCAACAAACACAACGATAGAAAGAAAAGGCGTTGAAGATTCGCCGTATGCAAAAGAAGCGGGGGGCTTAAGCGGTGCGCCTTTGCGAGCACGTAGTACTCAGGTGATTCGTGAATTACATCATATATTACAAAATAATATTCCTATTATTGCCTCCGGCGGCATCATGGATGAAACGAGCGCAAAAGAAAAATTGGAGGCGGGTGCTGTTTTATTACAGATTTATACGGGATTTATTTATCAAGGGTCGGGGTTGATTGCAAATATTTGTTTTTAAAAGAAATGAGCCGATTAAATTGCTAATCGGCTCAAGAATAGGCTTTAATATGAGCCGATTAAGAGGTATAATCGGCTCATGACAAAATATAATTGGCAACAACACGATTGGCCTGATTTTCAATATGATTTATCTCCTTTACAGGAAAGCCTATTTTTTATCGCTGAAAAAATGGGTCTAGTCGCAGGAAAAATCAATCATCTCTCCGAACATTTACAAACAGATGCTGCCGTAGAATTCATGGTGGAAGAAGCCATTAAAAGTTCTCAAATTGAAGGTGAGAGAATTAATCGTATAGATGTTCGCTCTTCCATCAAAAATAAACTTGGTTTGAATAAAAAAATAATTCCTGTGCACGATAAAAGAGCTCAAGGTATTGCAGAATTAATGCTTGATGTCAGAAAAACATTTAACCAACCGCTATCTGAAAAAAAATTATTTGCTTGGCATACTATGTTATTTTCTGATTCTTATCATTCGGATATTAAAATTGGTTGTTGGCGCACAGATGAGGAACCGATGCAAATTATTTCTGGTCATTATGGCAAAGTAAAAATACATTATGAGGCACCGCCTGCTACTCGTGTTCCAGAGGAAATGCGTCAATTCATTCGTTGGTATAATCAATCTGCTCCAGGAAAATCGCATGCTATTCCATTTGCGCCCGTACGAGCTGCGATTGCACATTTATATTTTGAAAGTATACATCCGTTTGATGATGGTAATGGCAGAATTGGTCGTGCCATTGCTGAAAAAACGTTATCACAAGGATTAGGTTATCCTGTTGTAATAAGTTTATCTCAAGTTATTGAAGCAAATAAAAAGGAATATTATGCGGCATTAAAATTTGCTTCGCATACAAATAAAATTACTGCATGGTTAAATTATTTTTTGCATATGATTTTACAAGCACAAGATGAAGTGATCACTCAAATTAATTTTATTTTACAAAAATCTTTATTTTTTCAAACATTCGAAAATAAATTCAATGAAAGACAATTGAAAGTCATCAATCGAATGATGCAAGCAGGAATAAAAGGTTATGAAGGCGGCATGAGTGCAAAAAAATATATGGCGATCACTCGCACCTCAAAAGCAACTGCGACACGTGATTTGCAAGATTTAGTAGAAATGAAAGCGTTGAAGCAAGTTGGTAGTGGACGGAGTGTGAGATATCATTTGTTTTTAAAAAAATAGAAAATATACCGTTATACTCATTTCGTTGTATAAATTATAATCATAAATTGAATTTTGCCTACAAAAAGTGTAATATCACTTCTGCTAAAATTACCATTCATTAATAATGCGTCATTATTTTTAGGTCTACAAATATGTTTAGTCATACCAATATCATCCAAGAAATTTGTCATTTTGCCAGAAATAAAAATGAACGAGAATTAAAAGACTTGATGAGTCGCGCTAATGATGAACAAATTAAAATTGCGCTTATCTTGTTAGCATATGCAAAAGAAATTGAAGCGGTTCAATTTTTAACTGGTCAATGTTCTGATAGTCTGGAAATGGCTAAATATACGCTTTGTGGCTATACAATAGGTGAGCATCCTCAAGAAATAAAAGAAGTTGAAGCGCTGTTTTTAGCAAATGCTAAGAAGAAACCCAGTGTTCATCGCATTGTTTATAATAATCAAGATTTTTTCTATAAGGTCATTTTCGAAATGGCTCTCTATTTTCCTGTCGATGATCTTATTAACGTCAAGCAATCTCGATTTTATTGGCCCAGTTTTGACAACGCGATAAATCAAGGGCTTTGTGAAAGGCAAATGCCTCAATCTCAAATTCTTGAAATCATCACTACTTCTGGCTCTCCGAAATTAAATCAAATATTAGCTTATCAATTTTCTCTCATTGATAAAGAATTGGCTGAAGAAAAGAATTACGCTTTGGTCATTGATAAACTTAAAACTTATTCAGTAAAAGATATTTATCACAATTTATTAGTGATAACTTGTCTAACTGAATTTAATGGCAAATATACGAAAGCTACAATTACTGAAGAATTAAAAGAAAGCCTTCAATTACTTTCTTATTTTTTAAAAGAAGAAAATGAGTTACCTTCTAACTTATCCCGTATTGAAATTGTTACACGTTTATTACATTTTTTACTGAAACGTGAGGAATGGTGGAAGCTGCCAGGATGTAGTGAAGATACCAGGAGCTTTTTAGATGATGAAATTAAAAAATCACCTTTACATTTTATTAAAATGGGAATCAAGCAAGCAAAAGAAGGACAAATTCCATTTTTTGAATGGGAATTAGGAAAAGATAAAGTCAGCTTAATTTTATTAATGAAAAAAATTGCCGAAATAAATGGCGAGTGGAATGAAGGGATTAATATTCTTTTAGCATTCCTCCATGAAGATAATGCCCTCATCGGTGAAACAATTCGGATTAACATTGTACAGAAATTACTTAGCCAGATATTAAAAAAAGAAATATATTATACGTTGGATAATGAAGGTAAGTACCTCGATCAATACCAATACATCAATGATTTTTTGAGAAACATGATTGATGAATCTCTCGCAACTTTCGTAAAAGTGGGTTTAAAAGCAATAGAAAGTACTTTTGTTAAATTAAAAACGAAAGGTGAATTGAATAAATTTGATATTCGTTTCCCATTTAGCGGCCTGCTTGAAGAGACTGAATGTTTACGTATTTTAATTGCTGAATGGATTATTCAAAATAAACATTCGCCAGAATTCATAGAAAGCCTTCAGATGCTTTATGCTTTTCTCACCGAAAAACCTAGTCTAATGCATCAATTATCTCATGAAAAAATTGCGCTTGAATTATTGACTTTAATTTTTGAACCAAATCAAATATCTCAAGAAGGTAATGTATGCGGCGTTTCTATTTTTTTAAGAGAGCTAGCAGAAAAATCTCCTTTACGTTTTGTTATGTTAGGGATCAATCTTGCTAAAAATAGTGCATCTAATGTTCCTTTTGAAATTAAATCTCTTGCTGAACATAACCGTACTAAGTCCATTTCAACAACGATAATGTGGGCGATTCGTCATGTCACGAATACTATATTTGGATATTGTGAAAGTAGTTTAAATGAAGCATTAGCGGGGGTAACATTTCCTAAAGATCTGGATTTTTGGTTTAAAAAATGTGGCTTTAAAATACTTGTCAATAGCATAACTTTTTACAATGGTAACGGAGAAGCATTAGGATGGATGTATAATACTCTGCTTAAAGTTGTTGGATATTCCAATCAACAAATTCAATTAACACCAAGCGAAAATATAGAAACGCTACTACAAATGAGTGCTATCAATAACACAGGTTGTTTTGTCTTAATATCAAATGAATATTTCAAAGATTTTGTAAAAAAAATTATGGGTATTAAAGATAGCAAAATTGATGCCACTTTGTTAGGTGTAAGCTATGATCACTACATTAAAATTATTAAGATACAGCAAGAAAATAGTATCAGCGAAGAAGAAAGTGATGAAGAAGATAACACAAATAATAAAGTGATGATTGACATGGAATTTAATACAGCAGGCAAGGTTCACCGATTGTACACTGAACGAGAATATATTGAAAAAATTATTCATGGCATTCTCGTCACAGAATATGTGGAACCATTTACTTTAATCAATACCCATAAGCCAATCGCTCGAATCATGCAATAAGATGTTTATCTGGTAACTAAGAGGCGTTAATACGAAATAATTATTATTATCACTCAACCGTCACAGATTTCGCTAAATTCCGCGGCTGATCGACATCTGTTCCTTTCAATACCGCCACATGATAAGCGAGTAATTGCAGGGGAATCGTATAAGTAATTGGATTTAATAATGTGTGTGAGTTTGGCATCGCAATCAAATGCGCGTCAGCAAACGCGTCTTGTTGAAATAAATGCACTTGGTCCGTCAATACATATAATTTTCCGCCGCGTGCACGCACTTCTTGTAAATTGGATAATGTTTTCTCGAGTAAATCATCGCCTGGCACTGTCGCAATGACGGGCATATTCGTATCAACTAAAGCAAGCGGTCCATGTTTTAATTCACCGGCAGGATAGCCTTCTGCATGAATATAAGAAATTTCTTTCATCTTTAATGCGCCTTCTAATGCAACAGGATAAAGCGCACCACGTCCTAAAAAAATAGCATGTTCTTTATTTGTAAATGCCTTCGCCCAATGTGCAATCGCTTCATCTTGATTTAATATTTTGCGTAATAAAGTTGGTAAATGACGTAATTGTTCTACTAAATCAGCCTGCATCAAATCATTTTTAAAACGATCTTTGCGAAAAGTGATCGTCAATAAAAATAATGCAATTAATTGCGTGATAAAGGCTTTGGTTGAAGCAACACCAATTTCAATGCCAGCATGTGTTAAAAAAGAAAAATGCGCGTCACGTGTCATCGAACTATTGGATACGTTGCAAATAGCGAGCGTACTTAAATAATTCATTGTTTTTGCCAATCGCAATGCAGCTAAGGTATCTGCCGTTTCACCTGATTGAGATAGTACGACAAACAAACTATTTTTGGTTGGAGCAATATGGCGATAACGAAATTCACTCGCCACTTCAACTGAACAGGGAATGCCAACTAATGCTTCAAACCAATAACGTCCTATCATCGCCGCATGATAACTCGTCCCGCATGCAACGAATTGCACATGTTCTACTTTCGAAAAAATTGTTTCTGCTTGCGGTCCAAAAATAGCAGGCATAACATGATCTATTCCTAATCGACCTTCTAAACAAGCCGCCACTGCTTCGGGTTGTTCCATGATTTCTTTTTTCATGAAATGGCGATATTCACCACGTTCAACAGCATCTTGATTGATATCTAAAAAATGTGTTTCACGATCTATCACTTCATCATTTTTATCGTAAATCGTAATCTTATTTAATAACACCTCGACAATGTCATCATCTTCTAAATATTTAAAATATTTTGTAATCGATAATAATGCGAGTGGATCTGATGCAATATAATTTTCACCTTGTCCTAATCCAATGACCAATGGTGTACCTTGACGTACACCGATTAAACGATCCGGATATTGTTTTGAAATAATGCCAAGCGCATAAGTACCTTTCAATTCAATCGTTGCTTTTCGCACGGCTTTTAAAAGATCTTTCTCTTTTAAAAAATATTGATGAATAAGATGCGCAATCACTTCTGTATCTGTTTCAGAATGAAATTCATATCCTGCTTGTAATAATTCTTCACGCAAGAGCACATGATTTTCGATAATGCCATTATGAACAACAGCAAATTCATCATGTGAGATAAAAGGATGCGCATTGCGTTCTGCAGGTATACCATGCGTAGCCCAACGTGTATGTACAATTCCAGTGTGTCCATCTAGCGCATGTTTTTTCATTGCTAATTCAAGTTCACGTACTTTACCCACAACACGTAAGCGTTGTAATTCTTGTTTATCGTTGATGATGGCAACACCAGCAGAATCATATCCGCGATACTCAAGCTTTTTAAGGCCATCGATCAGCAAATTGCCAATTCGTCGATTTGCTACTGCGCCCACAATGCCGCACATAATTTCACCTTTTGTTTTTTCGATGCTCTTCTGTCCAACCTTTTTTCACGCATTCTTCTCTTTTATTATAAACTAAAGCGCCTTCAGGCACATCATGGCGCACGGTTGTTGCGCTCGCCACATACACATCATCATGTAACGTAATTGGCGCAACCAGCGTAGAATCTGAGCCAATTTGCACGCGATCACCTATCGTTGTTTTATGTTTATTGATGCCATCATAATTGCAAGTAATCACTCCCGCGCCAATATTAACTTCTTTTCCTACTTCGCTATCTCCCACATAACTCAAATGATTTACTTTTGTTTTCTCGTCAATTTCACTATTTTTTATTTCAACAAAATTACCAATATGAACCTGTTGTTGAAGTTGAGTACCTGGTCTTAAACGTGCAAAAGGACCAATGATGCAATGATCAGCAACTTCTGCGCCATCTAATACACAATGTGATTTAATTTCCACGTGTTTACCTAACACCGTATTTCGCAATATTGTATTTGGGCCAATCACACAACCATCACCAATCGCGACTTGTCCTTCTAATATCACATTAATATCAATACTCACATCACGACCCATTTTTATTTCGCCACGAATATCAATGCGAGCTGGATCACTGAGAGTCACGCCTTGCTTCAATAAAGCATTTGCTTTTTTTAATTGATAAAATCGTTCAAGATGTGCGAGTTGTGCGCGATCATTAACACCAGCTATTTCTTCTTCTTGTTTTACTTGTAAAGCATGAATGAATACTTTTTCTTTCGCAGCAAGATCAATCATATCTGTTAAATAATATTCGCCTTGTGAATTATTTTTCTTTAATAAAGGAACCCATTTTTTTAAATAAGATGCTGGCACTAAATAAATGCCGCTGTTAATTTCATTAATCAAACGCTCTTCTGATGAAGCATCTTTGTCTTCAATAATACTTAATATATTTTGTTGATGATTACGTTTGATACGTCCATAACCAGCGGGTTGCGACACCGCCGCTGTCAATAATCCAATGGCATCTTGCGGCGTTGCCGTAATCAATTCATGCAACGTTTCTTGTGTTATTAACGGTACATCGCCATATAAAATTAAAACACGATCTTTATCTGAAAGATGTGACAATATGTGTTGGATGGCATGCCCTGTGCCCAATTGTTCTTTTTGTTCGACCCATTTCGAATGATAATGCGACAAAGCATCATGGACTAATTGTCCTTGATGGCCATACACAATAATAGGCGGCGTTTTAGAAACAGATAAAGCAGTATGAATGACATGCTCGAGCAAAGGTTTTCCGGCAAGACAATGCATGACTTTTGGCAAATCAGAAAACATGCGTTTGCCTTGACCTGCGGCCAAGATGACGACTTGTACTGTCATATATCAGTCCCTTGTAATTTTTTTATTAAGCTTATGACATGTTTATTTTCAACAATCATTTTATCAACAGCAAGAAAAACAACGTGTTCTAATTTATCAGAAATCGCATTAATCATAAAAGAATATTGCCCAATCGGTTGAATCACATTCTTTTCATTCATCACATAAATCGGATCATCTTCACCACTGTAAGAACGATGCGGCGTTTCAATTAACATCATTTGCCATTCTTGAATTTCATGTTTCGTTTTAAATTGACGTAATTCAGATTTCAGTTTTGCAAGATGAGCGAAATCCAGTCGAAAAATCTTAGGCATTTTTCTATGATGTAAACGTAATGCAATTTGCACGGCAGGATGCGTATCATTAATTTCTGCTAATTGTTTAATTAAAGCAAACACATCGTAATCACAAAATGCTTTATAATTTTGATAATTTTCTTCGAGAAATTCGCGCTTTAATGATTCTGAATACGAAGAAGAAACGCGTTGATTAAATCGATTAGCAGAAATGAGAAATTGACCTAAACGTGATGTGCGTATTGTTTCAAATGCAGGATATTGATCTACACTTTCAGCGAGATGAATAAGCAATTGAACGAGCAATGCTTCAAATGCTAATTTTTTTTGAGAGTGATAAATATTACGCGTCATTAATCGGCGCGCCATTAAATAATGTTCAACAACACCAATGCCCTTGTGTGTAATACCTAATCGCTCACCTTCATTCGTTTCAACAATTGCCATGCAATGCAGCATCCAACGAAAATCAAATTCACCATATTTTACGCCGCAAAAATGACTATCTCGTAATAAATAATCTAATCGATCTGCATCTAATTGTGATGAAACAATATCAGCGAGTACGCGTTTCGCAAATGGTTTATGCATGATCATATCAGCAATATCGTGAAATTTTTCTTCTGTGAGATGATAACGCGGATTTAATTTATTATAATGTTGAAAAAAAGTTTTCGTGCCGTAATCGTGAAGAAAATACGGTGTCCAATCTTCATGACGAATACATTTTTCATGGAACATCCCTTCAAATGCATGTGAAAAAGGCCCGTGACCAATATCATGCAAAAGACAAGCGATCATGACGAGTTGACGTTCTTCATCAGCAAGACCAATTTTTTGCGCAATTTGACTGCCTACATAACTGCAGCCAAGACAATGGTTGAATCGTGTGTGTACGGCGCCAGGAAAAATAAAATCACCCATGCCAAGTTGTTTGATATGACGCAAACGCTGGAAGTTATCACTATCAATGAAGGGTTTGACCCAAGTGTCTTCAGTCGAGGTGAATTGCATCGTACCGTGAACGGGGTCTTTGATGACGTGGAAGATGTTATTTGTGGTCATAAGTTTTGCAGCTCAATAATAATCAGACCGGTCTGAGTAATAATATGCTAATTATACCTTGTTCCGTTCCATGCTTCACCCTAACGATATCACTTCTAATGGCGTATATTTTGAGCCATGATCTTCCGGTTCGCTCCGAAATAAGACAATTTCATCCACGGGCAATCCTTCAAAATCGGGCAGTGTCACTTCGCCCAAAAAGTCCAACTTCAGCCCTGTGTGCTTAATTCTGCCTAACGTTAAATGGCCGCGAAAGGGTTTTTCTTCGACAGCATATTGGGCATGTTGAATCCCTTGACCAATAATGGCTGATAATTCACTTAAAGCTTGCTGCTCAGTCACATCCATCACGATCACACGCGGATGGTAAGCACTGGGGAATAATCGCAACTCCCCTAAAGTCAAATCCAGATGGACTTTTTTACCTTGCAATACGTTTTTTACTTCATCAATGAGTTGAGGCAAGTGTTCTGTTTTCACTTCTGCCAGAAACTGAAGGGTAATATGCAAATTATCCGATTTTGTCCATCGAATACCATGTGACATGGATTGCTTTTTCAACGTAATAATGAATTCTTTTAATTTTTCTTTCATGGTGGCAGGCAAGTCAACCGCAAAAAAAACCCTAACAACGGCTGGGAGCATCATTCCATTTCTCCTCATGTTTGATTAAGATGATAAACGATTCTTAACTTTTTAACGGGGCCCCGTCGCTGCGGGTATCCCACCGTGCTCGCAGGCTGCGCGCGGTGAGAACCCTCCCTTTCGCTCCGCCCCATTAAAAAGTTGAGAATCACGTGATAATAACCTTTCTGTAGGATTCCATTATGGTAAAAAAACGTGGTCTTGGTAAGTCACTTGATGCTTTATTAGCATATACAAATACTGACGCGCAGGCATCTTCTTCGGAGGAGCATGCGGAGCACGAGAAAATTTCCCCGCTCCATGTTGAACAGATAAGACCGGGGAAATATCAGCCGCGTCGCGATATCAATCCACAAAGTTTGGAAGAACTGGCCAATTCCATACGCGCGCAAGGCGTGATTCAGCCGCTTATCGTGCGACCAGTGACGAATGGCTATGAAATTATTGCAGGTGAAAGAAGATGGCGTGCAGCCCAATTGGCTGGATTGGCAGAGGTTCCTGCCATTGTCCGTCAAATTCCTGATGAAGCCGCCATTGCAATTGCCTTAATTGAAAATATCCAACGTGAAAATTTGAATCCCATTGAAGAAGCGATTGCGCTGCAACGATTAAGCGAAGAATTTTCCATGACACATCAACAAGTGGCGGAAGCTGTTGGCAAATCCCGCGCCAGTGTCACGAATTTGTTGCGATTATTAGCGCTGCCAGAAGAAGTGAAAAGCATGTTAGATCGAAAATTATTAGAGATGGGACATGCGAGAGCTTTGTTACCGTTGTCTTTTACTTTGCAAGTCGAAGCAGCAGAAACCATTGTGGCTAGAGCAATGTCCGTTCGCGAAGCAGAACATTTGGTTAGGCGCTTGCAATCACCTAATGCAGCGAAAGAAGAGAGTGCCTCACTTGATCCGCATATTCAACACTTACAAGATAATTTAGCTGATCAATTAAAATTACGTGTTGCGATTCAATATAATGCAAAAGGAAAAGGGAAATTGGTGATTCATTATAAAAGTTTGGCGGAGTTGAATGGGTTGTTGCTGCAGTTTCAGGAGTGAGTCGAGATATGAATTTTTTGGAAACCAAACGCAATGGTAATAATTGGTGTTTATAAAAAAAAGAAAAGGTATGCGCTAATAATTCATCTGGCATATCTGAAATATTATTTTTTTGTTGAGTTGTTACTGTTTTTTCTTCAGCAGAATTATTTTTACCTGATCGCATATTCCTTCATCCTTACATTAATGTTTTAGCCAACTCGCTCGCTTCTTCGCAAACTAATCGCGGCACTAAATAACCAAACAAACAATAGCATAGCGCGCAATATAACTCATGCACTGCTTCAGTTTATCGAGAAAAAAAATATTGTTTTATACCGTCTCGCCATGGCAGCACAGTCACATGTTCAATTTTCTTTGCAAAGTTGTCATTAGAAAAACAGACAGCTTCGCATCCTGAAATTTCTTTAGTTAACATGAGAAATGTTTGTATATTTGTAGCATTTACGTTGGATGAACTTTTAATTTCAATACAAAGTAATGGTTTACCTGGCCGCTCTACAATTAAATCTATTTCAGCATCATCTTTTGTTTTTAAATAAGAAAAACGAAATTCAGTATAAAAATAACTCGCTAATTTCATACATTCAAGAATAATAAAATGTTCAAAGACCTCACCATATGCGCTTGTCCCTGGTAGTAGCGGCAGTGTAAGTTGTCTTGCCAATGCTCTGGTGACGCCTAAATCAAAATAATAAAATTTTGGTTTTTGGCTTAATCTTTTTCTGAACGAATGTTGAAATGGTTCGAGGATATAGCCAATCAGTGTATCTTCTAATATTGAAAAATATTCTTTAATTGTTTTATCATCAACACCAACATCTCTAGCAAGATTTGAATAATTAATGATTTTACCATTGCATTGTGCTGCCACTTCTAAAAATTTTCTAAAGGCATCTAATTTTTTAGTTAATTGCTCCGCCCAAATTTCTTCTTTCAGATAAGTCAATGCATAAGCTTGCAGAAATAAAATGCGCTCTTCATCTGTTTCAAAAAAAAATATTTTTGGCAGCATCCCGAATTGTAAGGCACGATTCAAATCAAATAAACCTCCCACTTCTAACCATGAAAAAGGATACAAGTGATAAACGAAAGCGCGTCCTGCCAATAAATTTGCGCCGCCGTATTTTACTTTACGCGCGCTTGACCCTGTCATGGCAAAACAAAGCGATGTTTTTTCGATGAGTTCGTGGACGACATCTAATAAGCGCGGTTGTTTTTGAATTTCATCAATCACAATATGAGTGATGGTTGGCGGCAGTGCTTCAGCAATTGCCTTTAATTCGCCCGGATTTCTAGCAAAGCGATCTTCTGTTAAAGGGTCAAGCAGGCTGAGGAATAGGGTCGATTCAGTTGAAAAGTCTGTTTCCAGCAGGGTACTTTTCCCGCATCCACGAGCACCGAATAAGAAAAAGCTTTGATTTTTAGGTAATTTTATACATCTATTCAGCATATTATAAAATCTCGGATTGTATTCCGAAATTGTACGCCAAATTCGGAGTGAAGTCTACCTGCGTATTTACACTAATGTTTTAGCCAACTCGCCCGCTTCTTCACAAACTAATCGCGGTACTAAATAACCAGGCAAACGATGAGCTAGTGCACGATGCAACTCACGCGCTCTTTCAATTGGCAAATCGAAATGTGCAGCGCCTTCCACTTTATCTAACACATGCAAATAATAAGGCAGCACGCCTGCATCAAAAAGTGTTTCAGAAAGCAAAGCTAAAATACTCACTTCATCATTAATTCCTTTCAGCAACACGGTTTGATTCAGCAAATGAACAGAAGCATTTCTTAACAAGAATAGAGCGTCGCGAACTTCTTCATTAATTTCTTGAGGATGGTTCGCATGCACAACCACAATCGCTTCTAATTCAAGCTCACGGAGCCACGTTAATAACGAAGCAGTAATACGTTCAGGCAACACAATAGGAAGACGTGTGTGGATACGCAATCGTTTGACATGAGAAATAGATGACAGTGATGTTGAAAATAATTTTAATAAATGATCGCTCACAGTAAGTGGATCACCCCCACTTAAAATCACTTCAGAAATCGATGGATCATTTTGGATATAAGCAAATAAGTTGTCCCATCCGCGTAAACCAGGATTATTGTCATGATAAGGAAAATGTCTGCGAAAACAAAAACGGCAATGAATGGCGCAAGCACTGGTCAAGGTGACTAACACGCGGCCGTGATATTTATGAAGCAATCCCGGAACAGGATTGACTTGCGATTCTTGCAGAGGATCTTTGTCATACCCTGGCACTATCGTTAATTCTAGCCCTAATGGCAGCACTTGACGCAATAAAGGATCGTTAGGGTTTCCTTTTTGCATACGATTAACGTAGCCACGCGGCACCTTAAGAGGGAAGGTCTTGGCGGCTTCAATTATGCCTGCTGATTGATCCAGTTCTAGTAAGGATAGTAGCTCCTCTGGACAGGTGATCAAATCAGTTAAAGCTTGCTGCCATTTCTCAGGTTTTGTTGTGTTCATTTTTATAATCTATTGAAAAATTACATTTTTTTGGGGTCAGGCTTGCATCTTTGCATCATTCTCAAAGACAAGATGCAAAGATGCAAGCCTGACCCCCATGATATAATCATAGTTAAAGGTCATAAAAGGGACGACACGCCGTGTTCAATGCTGACCGAGCCATTACACAGAGCACTCAAGACCGCCTCAATCGCGCGATTTTTGCCAAATATCTCGCCCGATGCATGCTGGATCATCGCGATCCAGACAGTTTGGTGGTGGGATTATACGGTACTTGGGGTGTCGGTAAAACCTCCCTCATCAATTTAGTCTTAGAAGAAATGAACAGCGCCGCAAGCAATAGTTTAGATGAAGAAAAACCCATTATTCTAAATTTCAGTCCCTGGAGTTACTCGGGTCAAGGTCAATTGATTTATAGTTTTTTTCGTCGTTTATCGTCTGCCTTACGTAGTGCCGATTATTTAGAAAACGCAAATCAGATTATTTATTTACTCGAATTATATGTTTCTTTCTTCACACAAAAACCCGTTCCCGCTCGTTTACGTTTACCGCGCACATGGTGGAACCGTATATTTCATCCACATGATGAATCGTATGGATGGGAAGCAGGTCGGGATTTAACACAAGTCAAAGCGGAGTTAAATGAATTACTGCGAAAACAAAAACATAAAATCATTATTATGATTGATAATATTTCTCGTCTTCAACAACAAGAAATTAAGCAAATTTTCCAAATTGTAAAATCGATTGGTGATTTTTCTAATACCGCTTATTTGCTTGCGTTTGACAAAGAACAAGTAGTAAAAGCAATTAATCAAATGGATGGCAGTGGTGGTGAAGCGTTTGTCGAAAAACTCATTCAATTACCTTTCGATGTGCCGCCTATTTTATTACAAGATTTAGAAGCCATTTTCATTGATCGATTACAAGATGTCATCAAAATTGTTCCTCAAGAAGCATGGAACATTGAGTATTGGTCTGATATTTATTATGGCTCACTCAAATATTTCTTTCATCATTGTCGTGATATTTCACGTTATGCGAATACGTTAAGTTTTAGTTATCCACGCTTGCGCGATGTCGTCAATCCAGTTGATTTTTTTGCACTCACTGCCATTGAAGTATTTTCACCTGCCATTTATTTTGCTATTCGTGATAACAAAGATTTATTTACGGATTTACTCGATCACGTTTATGAGTTAACGCCTGAACGTATTGATAAAGCTAAATTACGTTGTAATGAAATTATTTCTCGCGATTCACGTGTCTCTTATGATGTGATGCTAGAATTACTCATGCAATTATTTCCACGCATACGACGCATCTATTTGCCAGGAACACGTTATCATCATGAAGAAGCATCCGCAAGAAAATGGCGTCGTTTGTGTAGTCCAGATATGTTTGATCTTTATTTCCGTTTATCAATGCAAACAGGACAAATTCTTTCATCAGAATTCATGACATTTCTTGCCTCGGCAGGCGATGCAACTGCTTTCGATCATATTTTAATTCGATTAAATCAAGATGGGCGCATTGCACAATTCTTAGATCAACTTGATAGTAAATTGATCGAGCACATTCCTAAAGAAGATATTCAATCTATTATTAATGCTTTGATCGATAATGGCGATTTATTTCCTGAAGGATTACATAGTGAATTAAGTTTAGATACGCCTATGCGTATACATCGTATTATTCGACGTTTATTAGAACGCATGAAAACCCAAGAGGAAAGATTTATTTTATTACAAACAGCGATTGCGAAAGCAACAAAAAGTCTATATATCATCGCACATGAATTACAACAACAAGATAAAGAACATCTCGAAGATGTTGATCCTATGGCACCGCAAACATTTCGTCTTTTAAGTAATGAACAATTAGAATTATTACATCAATTAGCGAATAGTCGAATTTCATTATGGGCAAAAAATGGAAGTTTAATTGATCATCCTAAATTATTATCTATTTTATTTGCTTGGAAAACTTGGAATAAACACAATGAATGTCAGCAATTTGTTTATGAAGCAGTGAAAACTGATCGAGGTTTAATTGCTTTTTTGACTGCGGCGTTGACGGGCCCAATTGAACAAGCCATGAAAAAAAATGAAAAACAAACTGATTGGATGAATGCACTCGATAATATTACGGCATTTATTCCAGTGAAAGATATTGAAGCACATGCAAAATTATTATTTGAAGATAATTATTTTGAAAAGCTGCGAGAAAAAGAACAATTGAGTTTAATGATATTTTTAGATTTAGTGAAGCCAGAAACGCAGAAGACAATTCCGCAGACGTTGGGGTGATTTTAACCTCCCCTCCCTAACCCTCCCCTCCAGCAAAAAACGCTGGAGGGGAGGGGACCATTTTATGTTATCAATCCAAATTCGCCACCACACTAAAGAACACTCTCGGACGCCATCCATCACCAATCAATGCTTCTGCGGCCACTGTTTTAGTTAAAGGTTGGGCCCACATTAAATTACCACTAATATATTTTGATCCATAAAAACGAAAACCTAAACCAGCCGAAGTTGCACTTTGTTTTCTGGGTACGCCGCCAATAAATAAATAATTCCAAATAATACCGGCATCATAAAATCCATATAATTCCATACTTTGTAGCGGCCATTTATTAACGCCTAAATCGTAACGTAATTCTAAACTACCTGCTGCGCCATTATCCCCAATTATTTCCGCTACATCATAACCACGACCGATTTGACTGCCGCCATAAGTAAATTGTTGTGAGGCAAGCAATGCAGAAAACGCATATTGACCTTGTGCCATGACATATAAAGACCAAGGACCATAAATTGCTTGGACCCTGCTAAGTGTTGCTGCAAATTTCGTGTAGTAAGCATGACCGCCTGGGCGAGAAGTTAATGCTGTGTTGGGATTAGTATTATTGGAGTATCCCCAGACAGGCAATCCCTGCCACAAGTCAAAACTAATTAAATTCGAACCATAAAATCTATCCGCAAAATTATAGGTAAAACCAAAATCTAAACTACGTATATGATCGGTATATAATTTTAAATTAAAAGAAGAAAAAGTCACGTAACTGTCCATATAATTAAAGCCGGCACGTGTTGTTAAACTTTGACTACGTGTACGAATCAAGGGGAAAAAGAAAGTGGTGTAATAAGTTGAGTTAATACCATTAATTTTTGTCGGCGTGAGTACAAACAAAGGATGTGTTTGAACGCGTGTACCACCGAGTAATAAACGTGTTCCTTCATTCCAAACTGCCATATTATAATTAAGATCGATATAAGTTAACTCGCCACCCTTTGGTGTTTTTGTCACTGTCAAACGCGTGGTATCCCCTGATGAAATCCCAGAATTAACAGCTGCACTTGCTGTCAATTGTTGCGGACCAATATAACGCGTTCCATAATTATCGTAAGAAAGATAACCCGTCACAGGATGATTATCTGTCACCAATGTCAAATCAGCCGCACCGACTTGTGTTTTAGAAGGAGACAAGACTGCTCTAACTTGAGTGGCTGGAATTTCATTCATGATCAATAAATATCTTTCCATGCGACTCAATTGTAAGGGTTTACAAGCAGAAATTCGTTTGCCATAAGCTTTAACCAAACATCCCGCACCATGCGGATTACCAGACACAGTCACATTACCAATATAGCCTTCTATCACTTGTATAGTGACAATACCGCCTTTAACACGTTGGGGTGGTAAAATGGCACGAGAAAGAATAAAGCCATTATTACGATAAAAATTTGTAATATTTTGTACGATAGCAAATAAATCAGCGACGGAAATTTTCTTGTGTAATTTATCTTTATAAATAGCACTTAATTGTTGTGTTGAATACATGGTATTTCCTTTTAGGATAATGCCATTCAACACAAATTTAATTTTAGCGGCTTGTGCGCCCAATGGTGTTTTTTCTGCTTCACGCTTATTTAAGACAGGGGGTAAGACTGAAGTTGTTTGAGTGGGTTGTTGAGTCGTAATCCCTTTACCTACTTGCTCTGGATAGACTGCGCTGGGTACTCCGGTAGGGAATCCAGCATCCGCTGCCAATGCAGTTCCTGATAAAATAATCAAGATACCTGCTGTTAGTTTGAATAGCGATCGCAGTCTCATTCAAAATTCCCTTTTTGCTTTTATTGATGATGAAGGCTAACCTGTGCATTATAAATGATAAATGTAGTGTCGGCTATAGGTTATTTCTTAGAACAAGAAACACGTGCTTTGGGGTTCAACGTTATCATCTTGATCTAGGCCCTGCTGCCATATCATTCTATTTTCAAGTTGATTAATTGTTTTCATTTCATTGACTAACAATTGTCTGGTCAATGTATCCATAAATAGGGGAATTAATGTTTTTGCAGGATCTCTTAAATCGCGTATTTCGCTCATGTCAATCCGCTTTCTTTTCAACATATCTTTTAAGATAGGAAGAATAAACCAAACCAAAACAAATTTTTCCTTATCATCTAATTTATCCATCAACATATAGGCATATTTTGTCAAATCTGACTCATCTCTTTTAAGAGTACGATCAAACATCGTCGGATAAAAAATATCTTCTACTTTATGATAATTTGGATTGTAGCGAGGCGTAAACATGTAATATCGATTTTGATATTGATACGGATAAAAATAACGTAATTTTTTGTATGGTACGTATTCACCTGACTTTTTATCTAGCCTAAATTTAGGTGATACTTCACCACTCCAGCCATCAACGATGACAGCATTTTCTTTATCTTCAGGATCAATTTCATTAAATTTATGATCTCCTTTTATAATACTACTTGCTTTTGTATTTGCTTTGCCATTGAGATAGTCCTCAATGAAATCTGAAAATTCAGAGCAATTTCCTCGATTATTTTTTTCGAAAACAGATATTCGAATTTGTATCATATTAATCAATTGTTCAGGCGAAAGCACTGTCTTTAAAGTCCAAGTAACTTGTTCTGGTTGATGAGAAATAGCAAATTGAATGTCATCTGATAGTAAAACATAGTGACAGATTTTTTTCCTATATTCGTTTCTATTATAATCAATATCACGTGTCAGTGATGCAAAATCTTCTCTCCTATATTTCATTGCATCTGGATGTGTCGTTGAAAAATAAATTTTTTCCCTTGCTTTATTTACAGCTTCACATCCTAATTTCACATTTTTCCCCAACCGACTATCTGGATCGATCTGATATTTTTGACATACTTCTTTCCAATTTAAATATTCATTTAGAGGTCTGGCCTTACTAGGTGTTGCATTTAACATTATTTGATAAATAGCAGGTTTATATTTTTCATCTTTTTCATTCTTTTCATCGAAATTTGGAATGAGTTGAATTGGTAGTTTTCCTTGATTGTTACAACATCCCGCCATTTTACGCATTTTTCGTGGAGATTTATGGCTATATTCATCAAGAGCTCGATAAATTGATTCATAATTAGAACTCTCTTTCATGATATGGTGTAATTTGTTATTACCGTCCGAATCAAAAGAAGTATCGATATGTAACATGATGATTTTTACTCCTCGTTTTGCTATATTATTTTTACTCTACGTTATATTACATCGTATGCCTTCTTTTAATAGTAGGCGTACTCGTATACCCAGTCCCATTATTCCCATTAACTTGTATCGGCGTTTTATAAAAAGCTGCATTCGCCGCTTGTCGATTTTTATATTTTTCTTTATTGTGTTTTTTAATCCATTCATCCTCTAAAACGCTAATTGTTTCTGTTTCTGAAGTGAATAACTCTCTCGTTGTTGTATCCATAAATATTGGAATTAATGTTTTTGCGGGTTTTTTTAATTGTGTTAATTCATCCATACTTATCTGTTTTCTTTTTAACATCCTTTCTAAAATGGGAACAATAAAATAAATTAAAATAAATTTTTCTTTATCATTCAGTTTATCTATAAATGAATAGATATATGCACATAAATCAGATTTATTTCTATTCAGGCCAGTATCAAGCATGCTCGTATCAAAAAGGCCAAATAATTTCTGATAATTTGGATTATAACGAGGCGTAAACATATGCCATTTATCCTGATATAAATACGGAAAATAACATCGCAATTTTTTATATGGAACATATTCTCCTGATTGTTTGTCTCGCCTGTAAGTCGGAGAAACTTCTCCAGCCCACGCGTCGACGCTTACCGCGTTATCTTTGTCTTCCGGATCAATTTCATTAAAAGCATGATCTCCATTCTGAATACCACGAGTTTTAACATTAGCTATACCATCTAAATAAAAGCTGATAAAATTCCCAAATTCATGGCAATTTGCTCTTTCATTTTTAAGATACACAGACATCATTATTCTATATATTTCTATTCTTTGTTCATCAGTCAGTTTAGTGTTTAAAATGTATATCTCTTGTTCGGAGAGATGATAAACAGTAAATTGAATATCATCAGACTCTAGAACATAGCGGCATATTTTTTCATTATATAAATCTCTATCACTTTCCATTTCAACAATCAATTCGGTTAGCTGTTGCGTGTCAAGTCTTTTCGCTGTGTTAGGATGTGTCGAAGAATCAAAAATAACTTTTCTCGCTTCGTTAACCGCTGTGCAACCCAATATCAAATTTCTCCCCAATTTACTTTGTGGATCAACTTGATATTTTCGACATACTGCTTCTCCATCTAACATTTCATTCAAAGGTTTTGCTTTACTGGGTGTGGCTTTTAACATTTTTTGATAAATATAAGGTATAAATTTATCATCAACTTCGTCTTCAACCTCGTAGCTATCAGGAATTAATTGAATAGGTAACTTTCCTTCGTTATTGTAACGTCCTGCCATTTTTCTTAAAGATTTATCATCAAATTTACTAATCGTATCAAAAATCAATTGATAACTGTCAGCAGTCTTCATGATACGATGTAATTGAGTATTACCCTCTGCATCAGGCGTAATATCGATAGTTCTTCTTTTAATATATAAATTTTGATGTAACATGATGTTTTAAACTCCGCGTTTTGTTAGTTTATCTTGACAATACATTGCTACATTGTATGTCTTCTCTTTTTAAATGAATGTGCGCTATCACTCTCTGTTCCATTATAGCTTACAAAAAATTTAGTGTGTCTATTTTTATTTTTTTCTTTATTTTGTTTTCTCACTATTTCATCTTCAAGCGCATTAATTGTTCTATCGCCCTCTAATAATGACAACCTTGAAGTCGTATCTAAAAACATAGGTAATAAAGTTTTTTCAGGTTGTTTCAAATCATATAAATTTTGTATTTCTATTTGCTTATCTTTTAACATGTTTTTTAAAATAGGAACAATAAACCACATCAAAACAAATTTTTCTTTATCTGGCATTTTATTCGCGCATACAATAGCAAAATCATCTAATGGAGATTTTTTTGGTTCAAGATAAGCATAAAGTGATGTTGAACCAAAAGTGTATGCTGTTGGTATATGAAAACCAGGTTTAATGAGAGGTGTAAATGTGTATTCTTTTCCTTGATAAGAATATGACACAAAATTCCGTAATTTATTATTAAGATCCCATTTTGGACAAACCTCTCCAGACCAAGCATCTACAGCAACACCATTCTCTTCATCTTCATGATCAATAATACTAAAATTATGGTCCCCGTTTTCAAGGCGATATGATTGTACTTTTACTTTTTGATGATAAAGATAATGGTTAGCCAAAGCTCTAAATTCACCACAATCGCCTCTTTTCTTGTCCTTAATATCAGATACATTCATTTCCATGATGTTTTCTGCAATATCAGGATTAAGTTCTGTTGCTAAAACCAACTTATAAATTTGATCTGTCTGATATAAATCAAATTGCAAGTCTATATTTAAAAGATAACGGCATATTTTTTCTTTACGTGCTTGCCTATCATCATCAATTGCATTGGTCAACTCAACTAAACTATCTCTATCATAACGATTTGTATCCGGATGCGTTGAAGATTCTTGAATCCATTTCCTCGCATAATTGCCAGCTTCCCAACCTCGCCTTAAATTCTTTTCAAGTTGGCTGCCTGGTATGGGTTGATACATTTGACGTATCGTTTCCCAATCAATCATTTCATTTAAAGGCAATCCAACACTAGGTGTCGCATCTAACAACAATTGATAAACTTTGTTACGTTCTTGGATATCATCATCTTCTACAGTCGAAAGAAGATGAAGCGGCAATTCTCCTTTATTATTATATTCGCCGGCCATTTCTTTTAATTGATCTACATCAGTAAAATTTAAGCTAATGTAGTACATCATATGGCTGTAGTAACTAGAACCCAATATGAGCTCATGTAAGATATTATTACCACTAATCACTAAAGAATCTTCATAAGAATCACTATCTTCGAAAGAAGCCTCTCGACTACTATGCATAATGACGATACTCCGCGTTTTGTTAGCCTATCTCTCTGTTTTTGTGTCTAAAAATTTACCATATTAACCTTAAGGTACTATTAATTGGCAGCTTTCCATCCAGACCTAACCGTGTCATTATTTTTAAATCACTCAATAAGTTACTAAGGCATATCATGAATAAACGCATGGCCATATTACTGGGATTGATATTAGTCTTTATTGCGGCTTGGGCACTGATAAAACCGAATTATTACGCGCGAAATCTCATTAATAGCCTTGAAGAATTAGGGTACGACTTACAATTGCGTACGCGTCTCCTCACCAATCAACAACCTCCTCTTAATGGTTCTATTGCCATTGTTGATGTCGATGACAATAGTATTAAAGCCGAAGGGCATTGGCCTTGGACACGCAGTAAATTAGCCGATTTGGTTGATCAACTTCACAAGCAAGGGGCGGTTGTTATTGCCTTTGATATGTTTTTCTCTGAAAAAGAAGATAATATGGCAGCTGTCGTTCGCGAGCATTTAAGTAAATTAAATTTACTAAATCCAACGCTTGCTCATATGTTACTTGAACATGAATCTGATTTTGATCAAGATGCGCGTTTTGCAAAAAGTCTTGAAAGCGGTCTTGATGTATTAGCCATTAGTTTTTTGCCAAACATACATATTCAAAATGAATTGCCGCCACCGCTATTCACTTTAACACCAGAAGAGCAACACTCTTTTCCACTCATCTCAAGTAATGGCTATATCAGTAGTATTCCTTCCTTACAACAAGCAGCAAAATATAGCGGATTTATTAATGTATTTCCTGACAATGACGGCATTGTGCGACGCGCACCGTTAGTCATGAGCTATCATGGTGCTGTGTATCCTGCCTTATCATTACAAGCTGTTCTTTTATATCTTGGTGAAACAGCTAAATTAGTTGTTGTACCTTATCATAACCTTAAAAAAATCGAAGGGCTCAAAGTTGGAGCGCGAATTATTCCAACAGATGGCAAAGGACGTGTGATCATTCCTTATATTGGAAGAAGCTATAGTTTTCCTTATTATTCTGCTACAGATGTTTTGAATAATCGCATCCCGCCTAATGCTGTATTAGGAAAAATTGTCTTTATTGGTACGTCTGCCACCGGATTAGGAGATTTACAATCGACTTCTGTTCAAAGTCCCTTTCCTGGCGTTGAAATTCAAGCCACGTTAGCCAATGGATTACTCACAAATAAATTTTCCTATATTCCTGAGTGGACAGTCGGCGCAAATTTTTTCTTAGTTATTTTTATTGGTTGTTTAGCTGCTTTTTTATTTCCTTCTTTAGGTCCACGTACATTAGCATTAATTATTTTTATCTTGCCGGTTTCACTTTTATTTTTGAATAATTGGATTTGGGTAAAAACAGGTTTGATTTTATCTCTCTTTCTGCCTGTCGTTTTAATTTTGATGATCGCTATTTTAAATATTATGTATGGTTATTTATTTGAAACAAGACGGCGAGAACATTTAAAAACAATGTTTGGTCAATATGTTCCAGAAAAACATATTGATGAAATGTTACGATCAAACAGTGATTTTGCTCTGCACGGTGAAGACAGAGAAATGTCTGTTTTATTCGGTGATATTCGTAATTTCACATCGATTTCAGAAGATATGCCCGCAGAAAAATTAGTTGAAATGTTAAATACTTTTTTCACTCCCATGACAGAAGTGATTTTCAAACATCAAGGCACGATTGATAAATATGTCGGGGATTTAGTGATGGCTTTTTGGGGTGCGCCGTTAATTGATCATCATCACGCACAAAATGCCATTGAATCAGCACTAGAAATGCAAGAAAAAGTTCGCGCGTTAAATGCAAATAAAAATAATCCCTGGCCTAATCTTAAAATTGGAATTGGAATTAATACAGGCAGAATGAGCGTGGGAGACATGGGCTCACGTTTTCGTCGTAATTATACTGTTGTAGGAGACGCTGTTAATTTAGCCTCACGAGTAGAGAGTCTCACAAAATTTTATGGCGTTGATATTTTAGTGACAGAACATGTTCATGCTCGTCAAACAAGGTTTATATTCCGAGAAATTGACCGCGTTAAAGTGAAAGGCAAAGAGGTTGGAATTGAGCTTTATGAAGTGATTTGCTTAAAAGCACAATTGACGCCTGAATTAAATGAAGAGTTAACAAAGTATCAGGTTGCATTGGATAGGTATCATCAAAGAAATTGGGAAGAAGCAGAAAAATTATTTCATCAACTCTGTCAGCAATTTCCTGATATGAAATTATATCAATTATATTTGAATCGTGTGCTTATTTTCAAAAATCATCCGCCGGCGGAGGATTGGGATGGGGTGTATGTGCATGCGAGTAAGTAGAAACACTTGCTAAAACAAATAAAAAATTATCATCCTGAGCAAGTTGTCATCCTGAGCGTAGCGAAGGATCACTAACAAATGTCATCGTCGTATGTTAGTGATCCTTCGCTACGCTCAGGATGACAACTTGCTCAGGATGATAGTACGTGAAGCAGTTTTGATATTACTGCGAAATACAAAAGCTGGTGACGGTCCCACTTACACCCGTATTAAATAATGCGATTTTGGCAGGAATAATTTCTAATTTTTCTTGCAAAATACCCGGCTGTTCTGTTAAACCTGTTACGACACCCCCGACGCTAATATTTGCATACGGTGTTTTTGTATCGAGACACATTTCAACGCTACCTTTTTTAACGCTCGTAACGCAAGGTTCTCCCGCATAATATCCAATAAATAATTCACCATTTTTCGCTAATGCAACGGTGTAATCTGTTCCACGCACACCGATTGTTGCAACCGGCGTTCTAATTTGATAACTCGGCGGATTAGTTTTTGCAATCAATCCCGTTATCGTACGAAATCCACCTTCAATTAAATCCATTACACTAGTACCAATATTTAATTTATTTTTTCCGGGATGAAAAGTATATTGATCAACATAAAATTTTGTGCCAGGACGAAAAGTCATGAGCGTATTATCAGTAAAAACAACTTGCGCATAAGTTTGCGGATCAGTAATTAACATATCATGTAAATAAATAATAGAAAGACGTTGTAATTTGCGCTCTTCTTTATTCGGCATGACCGCTGTCAATGATCCTTTCACCCAAACAACACGGCCAACAGGAACCGGCATTGGCGGATTAACATCATCCGCTAACGCTGTCTTTGCGATGAGCAGCATCGATATGAATACAAATATGATTAATAGTAATTTCTGTGTCATAAGATTAATTATAGCTCAAAATGGGGAATTTATGGGGCAGTAGGGGAATTTTGCATTATTTTTTCTTTATATATTAGATGGTTATAGTAAAAAAGATCCGCTAAACTATACCAATTTTTCTGCACTCAGTCGTCGTCCCGCGGCTTGTCCGCGGGATCCAGAAGTAATGTCCAAAATTTACAAATTTTTCCTGGATGGATCCCGCGGACAAGCCGCGGGACGACGACTGAGTGCAACAACAAACTGTGGGACAACAAAACTGAAGAAACTAACTTTTAATATAAGGAAATCATATGAAACTTAAAATAGCCTTACCCGCTTTATTATTCTCAATTATCACGCCAGCATTTTCATCTTCACCCTTATTAAACAAACAACAAGTCACTGCGCTCATGCATCAAATACACTTATCTGCGACACCTGCAAAACATCATCAACAAAATCCCATCTTACATTGGCAAAGAACAGGTGAGACGCCTTTTAGCTATAACGATTTTATTATTGTTCCCATGAAAGGAAAATCATCTGTATTACTTGCTTATAAAACAAGAAAAGAAAATACGATTTACGAATCAATTGATAATGGGCAACACTGGACATTAATCACTTCTTTGCCACATGTGTGGTCGATTCACGACGTGATTGCGCTAGATGAAAACAAACTTATGTTATCAGCCGATAATGCAATTTATTTGTCCCCTGATCAAGGTAAGCATTGGCAATTATGGACAAGTTCAGATGAAATGGATTTTTATACTTTATTAGCACGAGATAACAAAACTATTTTTTGTAACCAAAGCGCAGATCCTGAGCGTTCAGATTCGTATGTCGGATTATATCGCACCACAAATAATGCAAAATCTTGGGTGCCGCTTAGTTTAGGATTACCTGATTTTCAATTAGATCCTCCCGTAAAAACAAATCAACATGAATTATTAATATTAGCTTCTACACTGGGAGGAGATAGTATGCTTTATTATTCTGATAATAATGGTGATCGATGGCAACATCCAAGTGTCTGGGACAATCTAACTATTACAAATTTTGATATCGATAGTAAACAAAATGTTTATATTGTTTCTGACAATAAACTTTATATCACATCACCTGATAAAACCACTAAACATCAAATTAATCTTAATGGAAGATGTTTTCTATTTGCGATTGATGAATACGATACACTCTATACGATTGCTCAAGATTATACTGATGGCACACAAAGACTTTATCGTTCATTTGATCATGGTGAAACATGGCAAAAATTGAGTGAATTTAGTATTGATACCATGATACAAAAATTAAGTATTTCTGATAACGGCAAGATTATTTTATTAACTAATAAAGATATGATTGAAAGTGATAATACTCAGTTGGTTTTCCAGCATCATTCGCTTCCAGGTAATGCGACTTCATCTTATATGTTTAAAACACTTGCACTTGACGATACCCATTATTACAGCATGGCAGATATGGATGTCATGTATAGCAGTCATGATGCCGGTCAAACATGGAAACGCACGAAGGTCAATCACACTGATACCGACATATCAGATATTGCCATCTTTAATGGTCAAGTGCTTGTATTAGCTTCACCTGGCAATTATTCGGATTCCACCTTATATGCTTCAAGTGATAAAGGTGCGACATGGCGCAAGATCAGACCATTTCATACTGATGTACATGGGAAAGACAATAAATTATTCGCACAAAATGGTGGATTAGTTGTTAATGCTGGTTCAGGGTATTCCTTTTTCACGCAAGATTTAATAAATTGGAATCCTATTAATTTAGATTTTGACCAATTAATCACTTATTTTGACGGAAAAACTTTATATGCAACAAATGGTAATTGGGTAAAAAGTTCAAATGATTTAGCACACACTTGGACACCTTTGTTAGATGATTTACAAGGTGATGCACGGGGCATCAGTGGTTACCAACATGGCGTGATCATCGCCATGAATCATGCGGGCGTTTTAAAATCTAATGATGGAATCAATTGGCAATTATTCAATACAGATTTTGATGATTATGCTTTTCACGATATTCTCGCCCTTAATGATAAACAATATTTATTATCGAGTAATGCTGGTATTTATTATTCGCAAGATGGGGGAGAAGATTGGTCATTAGAAAATGATGGATTAACGAGTGTGCAAACATACGGTTTATCTGCTCTAAACAATCTTATTTTAACTAGCGTATATGAGCACGGTGTGTTTAAAACGCAGGTGCCGGGATAAGAAACAGTAACTAAAGCTCGTCGTTGCAAAGAGTTTACGAAACAAAAACCTGTCATGCTAGTGTGTCATGCCAACCGCGCGTTTTTTTACGCGAGCTGGCATGACAGACTACAAATCAAAGATTAAATTGCTTAAACCTATCACTTTCCGCTTGAGCTTCTTTCAATAAATTTTTCCAATCATTGGGGGGTCGACCGCGGCCTAACATTTTTTTAAATATTTTATATGCATCTGATTTACTCTCATATGCACGCTTAGTATTATCATCATTTACCCATGCATAAACTATTATTTTACTTTCTTTATGAAATCTGAAAAATAAACGATATTGCTGAAAAAATTTCGCTCTAAACCAATGTTTGTACTCTTCGCCTAAGGTATTACCTTGCCTATATTCTGGTAAAGTAGGATCCTTTGGAATGATTTCAAAAATGAGTTTTTGAATAGCAGCAAGTCTTTTAGTTGCATTTTTATTTTTATAATTTTTTGCATCCTTTTTCTTTAATTTTTCTACTTCATAGATAAGAATTTCATATTGATCTAAGAATAATTTGTGCGCACACAAAATCCATCCATTCGCCATTATTCCATTTAAAGTAGACAAAGTTACTCATCCTTTTCTGATAAAGGCGCATCTAAATCAATTTCAACATCAGCCACTAACGAATTTGCACGAGTAAATAATGCTGAATCTATAGATTTAATATGTTCAGGATGTTTTTTTATGTCATTGTTAAAGATACAAAAAGTAAATGCGGCTGGACACCTTATCAAGGAT
>JABDCN010000023.1 GCA_013288125.1 Gammaproteobacteria bacterium | reverse complement strand
TATACTAAAGGAAGTTTTTTCTGCTTTGAAGTTTTGATATGGTGATCCATCACATTGCAGGTATATTTAAGCATACGAAAGGGCATCAACTCATCGGGAGTACTTTGATGCTCAACGATGAGATACAAATACGCTTCCTCTTCATTCATCAGCGTTTTATACAACATGTCTACCGTTGATTCTTTTCGCACATCATCAATATAAGAACGGGGTTGCAAAATTAAATGATCAAGATTAATAAGCGACTTAATATCATCCGGTAAATGCACTGTAAAAAATTCACGTGCAATGCGCATATCTGACATCACTGTTCGTACAAAAGCATCATGAGCATGAACTATTCGACTTGATTGTGTATCCATCTTCGTGACTCACTCCGTTTATATTTATTTTTCGTTTCTTTACGATTTCAAAAAGATTTTAATGGGGTTAATTTATTGTAAAATAATTTATTAAAAAGCTATTATTGCAAATGATCGATCATTAAGCACTGACAACTTTCACCATGCTTCAATTGATGGCCTACTGGACAACAATCATAAAGATTAATCTTTAAATTATTTAAACCATACAATGATTGCATTTGATCGATAATATCTTCAATCGATTGCACTTCGGCGCTCCAAACACCATTATCATTATTCGCAAGTGCCATTGGTTGTTGAATAATCGATGACACCCCCGAACCTGGATTCACTGGACCTACTGGCGTAGGTGGTACGGGTGGCGTTGGTGGTGCCACACTATTAAATCCCGTCCAGTTGAGTGGATCACCTAAAAAGCCTGTCCCTGTTGCTGCATCCGTCACAACCGCTTGAGACAATTGCGTGGTATTAGCAAACGTCAAAGTACTATGATCACTTGTATTGGCAACTAAATTATTAATATTGCCATACGAATTAACTGCACTCGCACCCAACGTCGTTGCACCATTAAATTTATTTGCAGTCAACGTTACCGTCACAGGCGCAACATAATTCGCATAATCTATCGTATTCGTTATCGTATTTAAATTACCACCACCTGTGATAGTTCCACTAAGCGTTCCCGTACCCGTGAAAGTAAAGTAATTATTTTCGTTGCCGCCTGTCAGATTTTGTATATTACTAAATGAACCAGACGCAATAGTGCTATCAGTAATGCTACCGCTATTATTTGCTGAGATTGTCCAGTTTTGAAAACCGCTTGTTCCCGTATCCAGTGTGAAACTATTATTTGATCCTGTTCCTGTCGCACTCAAGCTTGCTAATTTTAATGCACCGTTAACAGTAATTCCCGTTGCATTTAAAGATAAACTGGCGCTGCTGCTATCGTTGTCACTCCCCATCGTAATATTACCGTTTGTCCCTGCAGTTAAAATAAGAGCATGACCACTACTCGTCACATTTCCAATCGATAAGTTAGCACCTGCAGGTGCTGTATTAGTAGTCGCAATGTTTGAAGTTGGAGCGATTAATGTCACATTGCCTAAGCTAATATTAGCGCCATTACTTTGTAAGCTGCCATTGATAAAAGTAGTCGCTGGATTGGAAGCGTTACCCGTTGTGGCCAAACCGCCAACGAAAGTTGTCGTACCTTGGAATTCAACATTACCCGTATTTAAAAAGTTGGTTTGACTATTACTTCTGACAATATTGGTGCCCCCCCTGAAGTTGATACTATAATTTTGATTTGCTGTCACCAATGAATTGGCGGTAAAATTACCGAAGAATATAAATACACCTGTTGTGTTAGATAGTGTGACAATGCCAGCATCAGTCGAGCCCAGTATTTCTGTACCACCATTACTTGAATTGGCAATCGTTAAATTACCGCCATTTGTATAATTACCAAATATCGTAATATCACTGGCTGCATTCAAGCTCACTGCATTGCCTGCGCTATTCAAGTCATTGGTTGAAATGATACCCGTACCAGTCGTAATCGAAGTGGTACCACCCAATACGACATTTGTTGCGCCGAAGTTAACACCTGAGCTGATTAGACTACCCTCAATAGATATGCTTAAAGGATGAGTACCAGCTGTCGTCCCAACACCGTTTGTAAACGTCAGTGTATCATTGGTTGAATTGCCTAAGGTGACAGTGCCGGTATTTTGGAGAGTAACCGCATTGTTGATGACATCCACCACATTGCTACCAGTAAATGCGACATTAAAAGGACCCGCTGGAACGCTAAGACCACCTAAGGTGACATTACTATTGAAATCGACAGTTCCCGTGGTAGTAATACTACTATTTTGTATGGTTAAGGTCTCACCTGCACCGTTTAAGGTACTTTCAAATGTCAGCGGGCCTGCGCCACTAATAAGCGTAGGCGAGGTATTGAGTATGGTCACAGGATTATTGTAGATTTGGCCATTTGCGCCTGACGTCGTCACATTGGCTTCTATCGTTGTACTGCCGCTTGAACTGGAACTCAAACCAGCAAGCGGTGTGCCGCCGCCTATTACACCACTGATAGTGAGTGCACCTACACCTGAAAATGCCAAATTAAACGCGCCATCTGTTGCACCATTCAAGACTAAGGTATTACCTGTGCCTATGCTAATTAAGGTATCGCCGGTCAACCTAGTAATACCATTCACTTGATTCACACCAGAGCTACTCACTGGTACGCTCAAGGCACCCCCATTAGCCACACCTGTGCCAGCTAAAAATAACAGATTTGGAAGGGCCGTTTCAGCATTTAATGCTAATTCTCCGCCTGATACAACAGTGATACTACCATTGCCCAAAGGATTAATTCCCTGTACCTGTATCGTGCCAGCATTGATAGTCGTGTTACCGCTATAACTTGGACTATTAACACGTAAGACCAACTCTCCCGTACCTGTCTTGCTGAGATTGCCCGAACCTGCTATTGGACTACCGTCAGTGAGTGTTGCACCGGCATCTGTTTGAATAGTGCCGCCATTACTGTTTATTTGAATATTTCGACCCATGACAAAACCACTACCGGTAATTTCTAAGGTGCCGCCATTAAAAGTGAGTTGATTAGTGCTATTACCAAGGTTATTGGTTGCGGAAATACTTAAGTTACCTGCATTTAATGTAGTACCACCCGTATAAGAAGAATTGATACTCGACAAGACTTGTGTGGGCGTGCCGCTGCTGCCTGTCAAGTTAACCACTAAACTGCCGCTGCCATTAATATCGCCTGCATAACTCGTACTGCCGCTACCGGCATTGGCAATGGTTAATATACCGGAACCTAAGTTGACATCACCAATGGTTGTACCGCTGCCGCCGCCAGCTAAAGAAAGAATACTGTTATTAAAAGTAACCAAACTTAAACTAGAGACATTCACTGCAGATAAAAGGACAGCACTATTAGGAGAGAAAGTATTCGCAGCGCCCGCTTGTAAGTTACCTGCTGTAATGGTTGTTGTGCCGAAATAAGTATTCGCGCCACTCAGTATTTGTACCGGTGAACTGCTGCCACTTAAGTTAATTGTTAAACCACCAGTTCCGCTAATGATGCCAGCATAACTTGTGCTGCTACCATTAACAGCGTTGACGATCGTTAAAGTGCCAGAACCTAAGGTGACATTACCACCTGTACTGCCGCCACCAGCAAGTGATTTAATGCTATTGCTGAAATTGTTTAAATTCAAATTAGCCGAAGCGACATTGGCTAGTGTGACTGCACTGCTAGCAGAGAAAGCATTAGCTGCGCCTGCTTGTAAAGTACCTGCACTGACTGATGTATTGCCTGAATAAGCATTCGCACCGCTTAAAATAAGCGTGCCGCCGCTACCATTCATGGTGAGTGCACCTGCGCCGCTTGAACTGCCGCTTAAAGTGGTAATAGCCGTGTTAGTGACAGTCAAAGTGCTCCCACTGTTTAAAGTGCCTATACCGCTTAAGGTAAGATTATTACTGCCGTTAATGGTCGGGCTATTCGTGACGGTAAATTTATTGGGTAGTGTCGCCGTTAGCAAAGATTGCAATGTCCCACCATTTAACGCCAAGGTATTGGTTGCTGAAACACCGGTCCCCAAGGCATTCGTTGCAACATTGATAGCCAGAAAACCACCGCTCAAAGTGGTAGCGCCAGTAAAATTGCTGTTATCAGGACTGGAGATAGTGGCGCCTTCCAGTGTATTTATTTGCAAATTACCTGCACCACTCAAATTACCGTTCAAGTTCGCAGACACCAGTAAAGTCTTTCCTGTATTTAAAGTACCTGTACCATTTAAATTAAAGGTAAGATCATTACTGTTTCCAGCACCTATTGAGCTGTTCGCACTAACAGTAAAATTATTTGTCAGGGTTGTATTGGCAACCGATGTTTGTAAATTACCGCCATTCAAATTCACAGCCCCTGTTCCCAACGCATTGCTTGCCACACCGATTTGCAGTATTGCGCCGCTGTTTATCGTTGTTGTGCCTGTATAAGAACTATTATCGCTGCCAGAAATAACGGTGATTCCACCGCTTGAATTGGCTATGGTTAAATTACCTGCGCCGCTTAAGTTATTAGTGAAACCCGATGTGCCAGTATTAGTAATATTCAACGTGCCACTGCTCAATGAACCTGTACCGTTCATGCTGAAAGCACTACCGGAAAAAGTCACATTACTATTCACAGTGAAAGGATTGGCTACTGTGGCAGCGACACCGAATTGTACTGCACCGCCATTAATAATGAAGGTGCCTGCACTGGTTCCTAGTGCATTAGAAGATGTGCCTATATTCAAAATACCTGAATTTAAAGTCGTATTGCCCGTGTAAGTATTGGCAGTATTCAAACTCAGCGTACCGCTGCCACTCATGGTCAGTGTACCTGAACCAGTTGCAATGGGATTCGTGCTGATCGTCGTATTCCCGGCACCAACAATCGTCAAGGGTTGTCCTGAACCTGTAATGCCGCCAGTGAGTGTCAAGGTGCCACCAATGTCAGCACCAATCGCAGCACCGCCTGCACCAAGTGTAATGGCGCCACCTAATGAAGATGTGCCAATGCCAATCAGTGCACCACCGAAACCAATTGCACCGGTTCCCGTTAAATTGACTGCTTCATTGGCGATAGCGACACCATTGATGGTGAGTGTTGCACCCGATGCCACGGTCGTTGTTTGGCCTGCTGTTGTACCTAATGCACCTGCGTTATTAGCTTGCAAAACACCAGCATTCACATTGATATTACCAGTGAAATTACTGCCGTTATTAGCTGATAAAATCAACGTATCAATACCGGTTTTTGTCAGCGTACTACTGCCATCCAAAAGGCCGCTTATAGTTAATGGACCACTCAAGACTTGAATTGTTGAATTGCTGCCAAGTATAACGTCACCAGAGATAGTCACGGTGGAACCATTATCGAGTATGGCACCGATGAAGCTGCTTCCATTGAAAAAACCGTTTCCATTGATGGTAAAAGATTGAGGAAGCGTGACACTGGCTTGTGGTTCCACCGTAGCGCCGCTTAAAACCGTTACATTATTACTGGCGGCACCTAAAGCACCCGCGCTAGTGACACTCAATGTCGAGCCAGAATTAATGGTGATGGTTCCGCCTGTAAAGGTCGTACTACTATTTCCGCCTATTCGAAAAAAATCACCGCCAGAAAAAGTTAATCCGCTTCCACTCGTATTGGTGATCGCGCCGTTATACGTTATTTGACCTGATGACTGGCCATCCAGTGTGCCGCCATTAATGCCTAAGGTAATACCGCGATTAGAATTCAAGGTAAATACTGCGTTAGTTGACAAAGTACCGCCATTTAACGTTAATTGATTAGCGACAGCAGGAGAAGGAACTGTACCAAGACCTGCATCTGATGAAATAAGAATTTTACCCGCATTAATTGTTGTTATGCCAGTGTAAGTATTCGTGTCAAGGTCAAGGTTCAAAGTACCATTACCTGTTTTAGTTAACTTGGAACCTGCAATCACACCACCTACGTTGCTGCCATTATTGACTGATAAAGTACCTGAACTAACGTTAAATGTTCCGCCATTTCCTCCCAACAATGTGATACCGCGGTTGGTTGACAAATTGAAGGTACCCGATGTTTGCAATGTGGCGTTATTTATGGTTAATTGAGCAGCGACGAAAGAACTGGGTGCAGTTCCGAGATCGTTATCAGCAGTAATAGCAAGTATGCCATTATTGACGAAAGTGGCTCCCGTATAAGTGTTACCCCCTACAGCGGTAGGTGCGAGCGTAACCGTTCCAGGACCTGCCTGGACAACACTGCCCGTCCCACTAATGTTATTAGTCACATTAAAAGAACCAGCAAGACCTGGATCAAATACGAGCGAACCCCCATTAGTCACATTGCCAGTACCTAAAGAGCCTGTCGTAAGAATGCCATTGCCAACTTGTAAAGTAGCCCCAGAACCAGTGATGATCGTTCCACCGCCATAGGTGTTATTATTCGTGAGAATTAATGAGTTACCGCCCATTGTTGTAGTGAGAACATAATTATTGCCGCCATCTGAAATAACACCTGAGATGGTACCGTTTCCCGTATTAACCACAGCGATGGTGGCATTGCCTGCGAGGGTAATGTTACCTGCATAAGAACCACCGCCATCAAAACCAAATGCGCCAAAAACACTGCCTGTGCCACTAACGATTAATGGGTTTGCTCCAACGGACACACCATCAATTAATAAAGTGGCACCGTTTGCCACGGTGACAGTTCCGGTCGTTAATCCCAATGCAGTCGCACTGTTGACAAAAAGAGCGCCTGTATTAACAAAAGTTCCGCCGCCATAGCTATTAGCACCTGATAGTGTCAATGTACCTGTATCCACCTTCGTGACGGAATAATTATTACTGTTATCTATAATGCTTCCCGATAAAGTAAGATTGCCACCAAGCGCGCTATTTGCAGCAAGTGTAATGGGATCGCTAAAAGCCCCTTGATTGATACCAAATATCGCGCCTTCACCACCGACACCCGTGCCGCTGATGGTAACAGGCACCGTACTCACTATCGAATTGGTAGCTTCAAGTGTTCCGCCGGATGCAACAATCACGCCAGATGAATTCCCGAATGCACCACTAGCAGTGGGAAACAATGTGGCACCCGAAGCAACATTGGTGGCACCTTGATACGTATTGGTTCCGCCTAAAAAGAGCTGGCCTGTTCCACCCACATTCAGGGGATCCCCAGCAGGCCCGTCAATAATGCCGTTATAAGTCAGCTGACCGACAGGAGCTATCGTGCCGCCACCTGTTCCTAGCGCAATGCCTCTGTTGCTATCCAAAGTGAATGTTGTCGTTGTTGCCAATGTGCCGCCATTGAGCGTAAGTTGTCCTGCGACAGGATTCGGCGAAGGCGGTGTGCCAAGACCCGCATCAGAAGTAATTTTCAGTGTACCGCTATTGATAGTTGTCGCGCCTGTGTAGACATTGTTTTGTGAAAAGGTGACAGTACCTGAACCATTTTGAACAACACTGCCTGATCCGCTAATAATGCCGCTTGAATTTTGTGTGACTGCACCGGTTGCATTGAGTTTTAACTGTGATGCACTGGATGTGCCTGTCTTAATTGCGCCATTAATTGCTATCGCGCCAGACACTGCCGTATTAGCATTTAAATTCAATACAGCAGATGTACTGCCTGAAAAATCAATCGTATTATTGATGTTAATATTATTGGCCGCTGTTAATGTTAGAGAATGATTGGATGTCCAAGTAATGAGGTCAACGACAGTAATATCACCTACACCCGTGCCTATGCCGCCGGTTGTTGTTTGAATAACGACATCGCTAGTCACCAGTGCATTCGTTAAATCAGTCGTCCTTACATTAGAGGTATTTGAATTATTGTCAGCTGTATAATTAGCAGTAAAAGTTGCAGGATTTACTGTTGCTGCTGTGCTGATTGTTAAATTGGCAGGATCAAGCAGCCAAGTTCCTGTTTCACCTTGGTCCGCGCTGGTATTAACAAATACGCCATTTACATCTAAATATTTACCTGATGTTTCTATAAATCCGCCACTACCGCTTTCACTACCGCCTTCTGCAGAAATATTACCGTAAGCTTTAGTCACATTATCCGACCACAACACCACCTGACCGCCATTGCCATTCGTTATCGCATTTGCATTAATACTTGCACCAGGCGCCATGACAACTGCATTTGCATTAGGCAAAGGACCTACACCATGAAGATTACCGCCGATATTCACTCCACCACCGCCGGCATCGCCGCTCACATCAATCACTGTTGGTGAATTCAATAAAATATCGTAGCCCGTGATGTCTACCGTTCCACCTTTCTCTCCTGAATGTTTGCCTGATGCATCAATAGAAGCTGCAACATTTACCACACCGCCATTTGAATTACCTGAAATAATAATATCGCCGCCTTGTTGCTGCACTGACTGAGCTTGCACAACGCCTTCTAAATCAATCGTATTATCTAAAACATTCGATGCTTGATTAGCAGACACTAAAATTTGTCCGCCATTTGCAATCAGTGAACCCGTGTTCGTCACACTACCCGATTTACTCGTTGTATCTGTCACAGCAAAATTAATCATGTCATTGCCTGCAAAACTCACAGTAAAGGTATTACCAGATGCAAGTACAATGTGACCCATCTCTGCTTGTATGTAACCTGTGTTACTCACATTAGAACCGACTAACGCAATTAAACCTTGTTGCGCTGCAATGATCGTGCCTTGATTTTGAATCATGGCATCAGAATAAGGAGAAGGTTTATCAAAAATATAATTACCACTCAGAAAATTTTTATCAGAAATATCTGCTGTTGTTGCAATCAACCCACCCACATTCACATACGATCCTGGACCAAAATAAATGCCCGCAGGATTCACTAAAATAATTTGTCCTGTTGCTGTTAATCGCCCATAAATTTGTGATGCGCCTTGTTGTGGATTAATACGATTGAGTGCAACACCACCATTTGGTTGAGCAAAATGCGTTGATTCCGTTTTACCAATATTAAAACTTTGCCAATTGATAATGGCTTGTTGACTCGATTGATTAACGACGGTTGAGTTTGATGTTTGTTGGATAGTGACGTTGCCGGCACCAATATTTTCAACAACAGGATTGGCGACCGAGCATGTAGTAAAGATACAAACAACCACGCCCAGCAACAATTTTAGCAAGTTCTCCTCGTTAATTATTTTCCATTTTTTCATGTACTTCCTCGTCTTGCTTGTATTTTTTTATAGCTTTATTTAACTATAGACGAGATTTGGAAAATTGCTGGGGTTAAAGATATTGATTAATATCAGCTTTAGCAAGCAAAGTGCAGGCTGCAATGAACGTTAATCCAGCCATAATTAATAAATAAAATGCTGGCGCGATGAGTCCAATTTTTTCTGTTAGCAAAGTGATAATAATAGGTGCTGTGCCGCCAAATACGGCATTACCTAAATTATAAGAAAGAGCAATACCACTATAACGAACATTTGCAGGACAATTTTCAACAACAGCGCACAATGTATTTCCTTGTTCAATCGAACTTAATGTTGTCGCCATCGCAAATGCAATAAAAATAATGAATAAAGATTTACTATAAAGCAAAAAGAAAATGGGTATGGCTAATAATACAGTCGCAATCGCCACACAAATTAACATGCGTTTACGCCCTATTTTGTCGCCGCAAAAACCAGCCAATGGAACCAGAATTAACATCACAGTCAGAAAAAAACTTTGCAAAAAAAGTGCAGTATTTTTTTCAACATTAAGATAAAGATTCATATAAGTTGGCATATAACCAAAAAATACATAATAAAGACTCGCACCCAAACAAGTGAGTCCTAATATTTTTAATAATTGTTTGGGCGCATAATGCAGCGCAGTCAGTAGAGGAAGACGTTCAAGATGATGTTGTTTTTTGAGCAGCGTAAAAACAGATGTTTCTATGAGATGAAATCTTAAATAAAAAATAAGCGTTCCAAAAGCACCAATCAATAAAAATGGCAGACGCCATCCCCAATCAGATAAACTTTGTTTCGTAAAAAAATAATTCATTAAAACGAGTGATAATGAAGCTAATAAAAAACCAACATTGGCACCGATCGCAGCAAAACTGGTAATGAATCCTCGTCGATCTGAGGGAGCAGATTCCGCAAGATAAATCATGACACCGCTATATTCTCCGCCCACTGAAATACCTTGAATTAATCTTAATAAAATAAATATCACTGGTGATGCGATGCCGATTTGTTCATACGTTGGCAAACAACCGATCAATAAAGTGCATAATGTGATAAGTAAAATGGAGAGGCGTAAAGTAGAAGCACGACCATGCACATCACCAGCATGACCGAAAATAATGCCACCCAGTGGACGACAAATAAATCCCGCTGCAAAAACAGAAACCACAGCAAGCGTATTTGTCACTTTATCTTGAGAATGAAAAAATTTTTCTCCAATAATAGGCGTGAAATAAATAAACATGCCAAAATCCAGCCATTCTAGCGTGTTGCCTAGGCTGGTTGTGATGATTTGCTTAATTTTCATTAGCGAAAATAAAAACCTTGAGGGCCCTTACCACATCCACCGACAGATTGTCCGCAATTCCAGCCTGATGGGATATGTCCATTTAAAAAAGATCGATAAACAGATTTCGCTGTTTTACAAGACAATCCACCGTAAGTCACAATTTTCTTTCCTTCTATTTTGCCACAATGATGCACTCGTGCTTCTGAAAGTGCAGGCATTAAAACAAATAATATTAAACCCATTAAAATGAAAATTTTTTGCATAACTAACCTCTCCAATTAAAAACGTTGTCATCCTGCGTTGTTGTCATCCTGAGCGCAGCGAAGGATCATTAACAAACGTCATAAACATATTTTAGTGATCCTTCGCTGCGCTCAGGATGACAACGACTCAGAACCCTGCATAAATAAATTAAAAAATGAATTATACGCTACCAAATAAGCTTCTCATATGATTTAATTTGCTCTCTATTAATTTAACCAAGGAAACAATCATGCCAAGAAAAAAGAAAGCCAAAATGAAAACGAAAATGAAAACGAAAATGAAAGTTCGTAAAAAGAAAGGCAGCAAAAAAACTGCGGTAAAACGTAAGAAAAAAATTCTTGCTGTACCCAAGGGATATAACCATATCACACCCTATTTGATTGTGAATGAAGCTGATAAAGCCATCGATTTTTACAAAAATGTATTTAAAGCAAAACTCGTGATGAGAATGGAAAAACAAGATGGCAAAGTCGGTCACGCAGAATTAAAAATTGGTGATACAAAAATTATGCTGGCAGATGAACATCCTGAAAGAGGGATACATAGCCCATCCAGTCATGGCGATACTGGCGTTGGCATTCATTTGTATACCAAACAAGTTGACAATACTGTTGATAAGGCACTCGCTAAAGGCGCCACATTGAAAATGCCAGTACAAGATATGTTTTATGGCGATCGTTGCGGCACTATTGTTGATCCATTTGGACATCTCTGGCATGTGGCCACGCATATTGAAGATGTGACACCGGCTAAGATAAGGAAGCGCATGGTAGCAATTGCGGAGAGCGGTGAGTTTTAGGGTTTAGGGTTGGCCCGTCGTTGCGTAAAAATAAAGTACCGTCGTTGCGAGGAGCATGCGCAGCATGCGACGAAGCAATCCAAACAACCTTGCATGGATTGCTTCGTCGCATGCTGCGCATGCTCCTCGCAACGACGGTACTTTATTTTTACGCAACAACGAGAGCCTAAGCTTTAAAATAGCGGACAAATACCATTTTTTCTCGGTGAAACCTCTGGAGTCTCCTTGCCCGAGCCCACAACACGCTCATCCTTCGGTGAATATAAACCTATAGTTGAAGAGCTATTACCATACCCATGCCCTACGCTAGCAGGCCTTACACCAGACACGCTACTTGACTCCCTTGACACCCTCGCTCCAATACGAGGTTCTGTTGAACGTCCTCTTTCTTCTGGCGATGAAGAAAGTCCTTGTTGAATCTCTGAAGTCCGCGTCCCTCTCTCCACTTTTTGCACTTCCTCTTCATTTGTTACACCAGCAACGTATCCAAAAGCAGTAAGACCGCCATAAAACACAGTCCCGCCCGCTACCATTAAAGCAGTACTACCACCAAAAGTAACCGGTATCAATGACGCACCAACCCCAGCTAAAATACCACCACCTACCATCGCGCCAATACTACTAATATAACCACCCCATTTTTTCCAGAAAATTTCGCATTTCTCCCAAAAACTTTCTTCTTCTATTCGAGGTTCTTCTTGTTTTTTACTTTGACGCGGAGATTTTTTTTGGTTTCTATCAGGGCCAGGGCTCTGTGATTGATCAGAATTATTTCCAAAACCACCAGCAGCAGCAACTCCCGCTCCATTCGGACGATGTGCAGATACTGATTCTGTTTCCTTTTGTTTTTCTTGTTCTATCTTCTTTTGCATTTCTATTACGTTACGTTGGTGACGCAAACTCAAATTCGGAGGCGGCGGCAATATCTCTAGTTGCTGTATTCCTTGTATCTGCTGATTTAAATTTATAATCTTCTTATCGGTTTGATCAATAGCTACTGTCACTTTCTCTTTCATAACATCTAGACGTTCAAATTTTTGCGTAATTTTCTTTTGAAATTGATCGAAAGATATATTTAATCTCTTTCTTTCACTAATAGTGACACTCGGATCATATTTTGATAATTCATCACGTGTCGCTTCTATTGCCGAATTAAACAATGTATACGTCTGTAAATAACCACGTAAATCCTCTCGAAGCTGTTCGTATTCTTGTGCAGAAAGTACCAAATTAGGAGTGACCATTTCCCCTATCTTTTTAATATTTGCGTTTAGCTGTTCTCCCATTTTGTCATAACTACGCAACGTTTCTGTCATTTTATTAAGATAAGCACGTTGTGCGGATCGCTCAGCAATCAATCTTTCATATTCTTTATTCAACTTAGTTAATTCATCTAAAGCATCATTTCCATTCTTCAACCAACCGTTACATTGGTCATGAAGTGCTTGAATACCAGCATCATCATTGATTATTGATTTATCTTGGTAAATTAATGCAGCCTTATCAACCGATAATTTATTATCCCTGAACTTTTGTACGACACCCTCAAATAATATGAGTAAGCCAGGAAACTCTCTTTCTAATAAACGATCTTCACTATCTTCTATTTTAAACAATGAAAATTGTTGATCTATTTTATTAAATTCCGTAGCAACAGAAGCAAGTTTTTCTAATGCTTCTTCTCTTCTTTTAACAAAAGCATCGACTTCATCAAGTTTTTTAAATATAGCTGGTATATTGACTTGTTGAGCCAATAGGTCTTTTTCTTGATTTTCTAAATAGCTAAAAGCAGTAGAGAAAAGGTCACTCAATTTCTGATCATCTAAATAAATATCTTTTTCACATTCACTTTTTAAATTATTCAAATTATTTTTTAGGGAATAAATATTTTCTACGGCCTTTTCTAATATCTGTTTTTGAACATAAGCCGCTTGAAATAATTCCCCTGCTGAATCCTTATTAATATCTCTCCATATTGGATCAGCCAACAAATTGTTATAAACCGTAATTAGTATCTCAATCCGATTAATCGCTAACGCAATATAATCAATAATAGCTTGTCGCTTTTTATTTCGCTGATTTGCTTTTTTTCGCACTTCATTTAATTCAACAATCAATTGATTACCTTGTTTTAATTTTTCTGCGCATGATTTTTTTAATTCTCTAGCATGTGTAATGGTTTTCCCAATGCCTGATAAGTCATCTATCTCAGACGATGTGGCCGCGAATGCAGACGTGATCCCTTCATTAACGTCATTATGTTCATCCATCAAACTCTGCAGCTCTAATTTATTTTTATTTAATTCATCTGCTATCTTATTCATCCTTTCTTCTTCAGCGCTGCTCGAATATCCTCTTGGCGCTGGCTCTTCTTCAATATATTGCTGTTCAGAAACAGTTAAATTCACCACAAAAATATGTCTTAATGCCTTCAAGTTGCCCGGCACTTGATTCACCTTTCCTTGAATTTCATTGATGCGCATTTGTAATTCTAAAATACGTTGCGTCATAACATCATTTATTACTTCATGTTCTTCCTTAATATTTTTTCCTTCTTTTACATTCGAATCATCAGAAGAACATTGCTCCTCAAATGTAAAGAGATCATTTGAATCTGAGGGATCATCTGAAAATTGGTTTTTTTTCTCAATAACAGGTGAATAAATAAATTGGTTCTCCAAACTAGGAAACGCTTTCACAATCTTGTCTAGCTTTGACTCAATATCAAATAATTTTTCTGCTAATACCGGATAACAATTCAAATCACCACTATCACCTTCAAATAAAACATTTGAGTAACTCGTCAATTCTTGAATGAGCAGATCTAATTCATTTATTGTTTTTTTACTTTCTGCTTTATAAGCTTCTAATTGATTGAGATGACTTCCGTATTCAACTGAATCTTGAATTTCTACAAAACCATCATCGTTTTTTAGCAAGCCTTGATAAGTATCAATATGTGAATTAATATCATTTAATTGTTTTTTTAAATCTTGGAATTTTTCAAGACAGCCTGTAAACTTCAAACGTACATTTTTTACAATATTAATGTTATTTTCTATTAATAATATTTCACTCAAAGCAAGCATTGTCTTAAAATCACTGTGATGTGATTCATACTTTGTATCGATATCTAAAAGGAGTTCTTTTTTCGATAAAAAAAGTTCATCTACTATATGTTCAGTCGCACCATTTTGATTCACTTGAGTTAAGCAACTAACTTCGGCCTTCGATACATGTCTATCCCATGAAGTATTGCGTATCATTTTCTGAACAGCTTCACTATCCTCTTCGTAAGTCAAAACTGAAGCTCTAGGATTAATATTCTGAAATGGAATACTATTATTATTCGCGATTACAAGAGGCTGACTCACGATATCAGAGCCATTTTGTTTTTCTAATGCAAATAAAACATATAATGCATTATTCGGTGGAATATTGGCGCTTGCCTCACTTAATTGTTTTTTATCAGCCTCAAATTCTTTTTTCCTTTTCGCTAATTCTTCCTCTTGTCGTCTCTTTTCTTCTTCTTTTTGTTTTTCGCTTTTTGCTAACTCCTCCTTTTCTCGCCCCAGTCTCTCCACTGCTTCTCGCTTTTGTTTTATTCTTGTCTCAAGCTGCGTAACATAATCATCATTATAAGCGTTTTCAACAAAGCTCTTAAAAGTAGCATTTGATCCTTCACGATTTTTGAAAGAACTCTTTTCTCCCTCATCCTCTAAACATAAAGTATAATATCTTGCAATACGCTCAGCTATATTTTTCTGACCAACGAGTTCTTTAAAATCATTTAAAAAATACTTCTGACATGCCTCTACACAGATAGAAAGACGCTTAACATATTCTTCAGTCACATCTTGTGGAATAGACAAAACGATACCATCTACTCTAAAGCGAGATAACATTACCTTTATCGCGTTACTGAACACAAGATTAAGTAAATTTTTATCTACCGTTGAATCTAATTTTTTTACTACTTCATCATAAAGATAGTGTTTTATCTCTCTAAATTCGCGATATATTTTATTTAAATTTGCAATGCCTCTTACTGCATCTTTTATTATTTCGCTATTACTTTGTGTAAAACTTATTTTTTCTTCCCGCTTAATTTTCTCATCGATAACTTTTAAATCATCGTCAATCTTAAATTTTTTGTCTTCAAACACCCTACCAGAACATAATACATCACCAATTGTATCTTCAATATCTATCAACGTTCTACTCACAAATTTAGCTTTTGCAACTTCTGTTTTCACAATATCTTCATCAGGCAAACATAATTCAGGAAAATATTTCTCTACCACTGTTCTTGCTTGTTCTTCCGTTAAAGAATTATATGAATTTTTAATAATTTTAAACGCTTTAATTTTTTCTTCGATGAGACTTATTTTTTCTTTATTTCCTATTTTATCTTTATCTTCTTTATAATGCTGAAAAGCTTCTACATATAACCCATTAAATTCTTTCTCAACTCTACTAGGACTTTTTTCTTTGCTTATACTCCCACTAGAACTATCACTACTATCAGAAAGCAAGTGTGTATTTTGGTGTCCTGTACTAGCTCTTCTACTCGCTGATTTTCGTTTTGTCTTTGATTTTGAATCTACCAAAGAAGCTTCCTCAGGACTCTCTGAGTTTTCTTCATCTTTACGAAAATTCAAATAATACTCTACATCTCTCATAAATTGAGCGAATATAAAAATATCCTGACTCACTTGCTTTTCTTTATCTTTATCTTTTCCTTTATCTTTATCTTTTCCTTTATCTTTATCTTTTCCTTTATCTTTTTCTTTATCTTTTTCTTTATCTTTTTCTTCTTCCTTTTCAAAATACACTCTCCATTCTCCGGCTGTTTCTCTTTGAATATAACGATTGTAATCATAAGACCAAATCGCATTAAAAAGATTTTGTATACTGTCTAATTTTAAATTAAAAAATATTTTTTTATCGGCCTCATCAATCGCTTCCCTTAATACCTTTTCTATTATTTTATTTTCTAAATTTGATTTTGCTAAAGTAACTTTATTAAAAGGTTCTGGTGCTGTTATATCAAGAGAATCATCATCACTAATCGTTTTTCCATTCGGCAAAATGACTGAAAAAACAATTTTGCCAATTTTATCTGCTGCTGGTTTTGGTACATCTTTATCACTTGATTTTCGTAAATATAAAATATTTTTTTCTATTTTTTCTGGCCGTGTGTTTTCAGGCAAGACACAAAGAGTATATCCCTCAGTGTCAAATTGATAACGTTCTAATGCTTGTATGAAGGGGGCTATGGTTTGCTGTTGTTTTGTATTTTGTTCACGATCAATTCGCTGTTTATCTTGGCGAATAGCATCAATCACCACTTTTATTTTTTCATAAATGGCTTCTTTACATTTTCTTAATGTATTTTCTAATTCTTCTTTGCTTAGTTCTTTTGGAGGACGATTCTGCATATCAGTAATACCCTCATCATTTAAGAACATTAACAAATTATTATAATAAGAAAACCTTAAGGGAAAATTATCTGATAGTTCATACGATAAAATAAATTAGCGTTTTTTTTGTGCGAATTGTATCGTTGCAACGCCGCTTTCAATTGCAGCATTTGCCACTGCACGAGAAACGACATCTCGTAAACGAGAATCGATAGGTTTGGGGATAAGATAATCAGGACCAAAATGTACTTCATGACTTAATCCGTAAGCCATTAATACTTCATGAGGAATAGGTTCTTTAGCTAAATTTTTGATCGCAAAAACAGCTGCTAATTGCATTGCATGATTAATCGTTGTTGCGCGCACATCTAGCGCACCGCGAAAAAGATAAGGAAAACACAAAACATTATTAACTTGATTAGGAAAATCACTGCGGCCTGTGGCTAATATGACATCATCTCGAACACGTAACACTTCTTCAGGCATAATTTCAGGAACAGGATTAGATAAAGCAAAAACGATAGGTTTTTGTGCCATGCTCATTATTAAATCAGGAGAAACTAATTGAGGCCCTGATACGCCAATAAAGACATCTGCCTCTTTCATCGCATCAGCCAACGTCCGCTTGCTAGTTTGTTGTGCAAATAATTTTTTTTGATCATTCAAATTTTTTCTTTCTGTTTGAACAATGCCTTCACGATCAATTAAATAAATACGCTTTGTATCTGCGCCCAACTGTTGTAATAAACGCATGGTCGCGATGCCAGCAGCACCTGCGCCCAAACAAACAATTGTTACATTATTGAGAGATTTTTCTTGTAGTTCTAATGCATTTAATAAGGCTGCGGCTACAACAATCGCTGTACCTTGTTGATCATCATGTAAGACAGGAATAGATAAACGTTGCTTTAATGTTTCTTCAACAAAAAAACATTCAGGCGCTTTAATATCTTCAAGATTAATACCACCAAACGTTGGCGCGATACGAACAATCGTTTCAACTAATTCGTGTGGATCATGACAATCAATTTCAATATCAAAAACATCAATATCAGCAAATTTTTTAAATAAAGCAGCTTTGCCTTCCATCACCGGTTTACCCGCTAATGCACCAACATTTCCTAAACCAAGCACAGCTGTGCCATTTGTAATAACAGCAACTAAATTACCTTTATTGGTATAGTCATAAGCTGTTTGTGGATTATGTGCGATGGCTTTAACAGGTTCTGCGACACCAGGCGTGTAGGCGAGAGATAAATCATATTGCGTTTCCATGGGTTTGGTGAGTGCAATACTTGTTTTACCGGAAACAGGCTGCGCGTGATAATCAAGTGCAGCCTGACTGAATGGATCAGACATGATGAATGCTTATGTTTTATTTTTATCAGTATTTTTATCGATATCTTTATCTTGGCCTCTGTTGCCGTATTTTTGACGAAAACGATCAACACGTCCGGCTGTATCCATAATTTTTTGTGTACCGGTATAAAAGGGATGACACTTTGCGCAAACTTCTAACAGAATAGTATCTTTCTCGATTGTAGAGCGTGTAACAAATACACTCCCACAACTGCAGGTGACTTTGACTTCTTTATATGCTGGATGGATATTTGGTTTCATTTCCGACGAACCCCTATCTAATGAGGCGTGAATGATAGCGGATTGGTGGGGGAAAGGTCAAGACTGAGGCTAAGAGAGCCATTTTTTATAGATAGCAAAACAAACTCTACGGTAGTAGTATGTATACACTATTCAAAAATGAACCATAAATTAAACAACATAACACAATAAATAAAAATAACGTGGAGTAACGATGCAATCATCAAGAACCAAGGCCCATGATAAAAGCCTAAAAAACATCGAATCTCAAGCATCGAAAATCAACCTAGAAGATTGTGGTGATTTTCGTCTTATGTGTTATGTTTATCGCAAACCCAATCAAGACAAGCCTAGTCAAGAAGAAATAATAGAGGCTTTCAAAACAGCTTGTGATGCAATTGATACTTTTATTCGAACGCAAACACTTCCACTTAAATATCAACCCGAGTTTAAAAGTCTTGCGCATAAACTTGCGTTAATTCATGCGCTGAGACAATTTAAAGATTTTTATCAATTTGCATCAGTGTTTTTTATAGAGATTCAAGATAAAGAACACAATCAAGCTATTGATCTGAGGATGAAGAAACTTGATGAGATCATTTATCAATCACAGTTAACACCTTATTCGCGTGAAAGCAGTGACGAACAACAAAATATCCTGCCCAAAAACACAACGCAAATAATTAAATCTTATTTTTGGATGACAAATCAACGGACGACAAATCAGCAGTTTAGAGATCAGCAGACTAGAACTCAGCGACCTAGAGATCAACAGCCTAAAGATCAGCAGACTAGAACTCAGCAACCTAGAGCTCAACAAGAAGGAAAGGCTGAAGTGAGACTTCATCATCTTAACAACCAATCAGCAAATCGGCCTCTTAGTCTAAGAACGCCTCGATCATTCATCACTCATTCATTTGATCGATTAGATCCGAGTCATTTTTTATCTTCTCAATTAAAAGAAAGAATAACTAAAATAAATACGAATACTGCTATTTCACCGGAAGAATATTATTTCATTATTGTCAGTGAAATAAATGCATTTGGATTTGGCTTTACTCAACAACAAGCGGACCTTCGTGGCGCTGATCTTAAAAGATTAACTGGTTGGGTTGAAGATTATAAAAAAAATAAATCTCTTCCTGCTAATGTGAATTCAAAAAATTTAATATGTAAATACGCGATTGACATACTTAAACATGCTAATACTCATCCTCATAGCAATCGACATTCAATTATGTTAGGTGAAATTGCTTATGATTTAATTCAGTGTAAAAGCCGAGATGATTACGATAAATTAAACAACAAAATTAGTAATTATAATGTTCGCGTTTCTCATAACGGAAATAGAAATCAACAAATTTATTTACCTTCTGATATTTCAGGGCTATTACATAATCCACCTAAAGAAGCGGCCCATGAGACTGCGACTGCGATTGCATTAACACACCGTTGTTTAAGTGAATTAAGTTTGGTTGTCACTAATGCAATAACTAAAACAAGCAATAATCCGAAAGAAGTATTAAAACAGCAATTAAAAGAAATGCTTAAAGACCCTGGTAAAATAGCGATATCAGACTTGACTGCGAAGTTGGACGAAATGAGCAGGGATTTAAAAGAGGCTGAATGGTTTAACTTTAGTTTGTTTGGTCATCATCATGAATTAAGGTGTTTTATTGAGAAGTTTCGAGGGGAGTTAGGTGAGAGTGCCTCTAATTCAATGAAAGTAAGCGTAAATATTCGTTAATCCCACATCCGTTATAATAATAGATATGCTGTTAGGCATATTGTTGTTATTTATTGAAATTATTTAGTGAAATGAATGAGTAAGCGCAAGAAGAGGTGTTTGATTTACTTTTAAGGGAGTGTTAATGCAGTAGTGGTATAATTTATGAGGATAGATAAAACATAATTTATTGTAATGATACAAATATTATAATTATAGAAAATAGATAAAAGTAAACGAAGAGGGGTGGTTTATATGTCTCATAATAGATCTCAAAATTTCCAAGAAAAAAATGCTTCAGCACTCAAAGATATTACTACGGGATATGAAGCCTTTTTTGCTAAATGGAAAAAATATGACGAAACCAATGAAACTAATGAACCAGATTATACAAAATTAAATGAACAGAAGGATGATCTCTTTAATGATTTTATGAATTTGTCTTTGAAAATAGGAGATTTTACTGATTTATTATGGGATCCAAACAGCAACCTCAATAATGATTCAGATATAAATTTTTATATTCGAGCAAATGAAAAAGTATTTCTTCGTATTTATCAATCTGCTTCAGCTATATTAATCATTAAAGATAATCAATTTTATAATGAAGATTTGGACGAACATGGGATCATAACTACCGCAATTCGAAAAATAAAAAGTAATATCAATACAGCCAAAAAAAAATTTTCTCCGGCTTACAATTATATCTCCGAAGAAAAAGATTACTTAAGTTTACTCGACACAAAACTTTCTACTGGCAAAAGCGATTTACTTGAAATTTTCGATAACATGATCAATAGCAAAATAAATATTTACGAATTTGATAAACAGCTAGAGGCCATGAGTATTAATTTAAAAAATAATGAATTAATAAGCTTTGATATTTCCATAGGTGATTATCGCTTGGCTTACCTTGATCCCTTGATATATTTCATCGATGATTTTCGCAGTAACTTAGTTGATCATAAGTATATAAAACCCATGACCGATATACCTATTGAAAGTATTAACGATATACTTAAAAAACATAGAAGCACTTCACAACTAAACCGTATGTTTAAAAATATATTACCGGACAAAAACGAAGAGAATTACTCTAATCCTGATTACGTTACTGATACAGAAAAAACTCGTCTATGTGAAATATATTGTGCCTTATCAAAATCTAAAGACAATGACGATAAGATTCTTAAAAATGAATTGAAACCATATTTCCCAATCCATTTAATCGAAAAGTATCGAAAAGAATGCCCTGTCATTGCCCAAGCACAACGCTTGTTAGCTGAGTTAAGCGTGCTTGAAACAAAGGCTAATGTACCAGAAGATAAAAAAAAGAAATATTTAAATAACAATCCAAAACAATATTTAATTAATCAATTAACAAGTATTCTCAAAAAACATATAAATGATCCAACGACAGTCTGCGTATTATTCTGTCAGGAATTAAATAGTATAAGTGAAGATTTAGAACATGCGGAATCGATGATGAGTTTTTTTCGTCCGCACAGGTTAAGAGATTTTGTTAAAAAGTTTCATAATTCCTTTACGACTATAATGGTTACTCAAGCAGTCGAAATGAAATTAAATGAGAGCCCTAAAATTGATGATAAGCTATCAGAATTAAATTTGCGCACACTCTTGGGAAGTGATTTTGAAGATTTTTTGCATCTATACAAAAAACATCACTCAGATGAAAAAATAGATGGTGATAAAAATTATTTTTTTGAGATTGTTAATTTGTTTTCTAGACTGGATGATAAAATTAGTCCCTACCTGAATAAATCAAATCTTCATACCAAACAAGCTACATTACAAACGTTAGAGTCATTTCGGTATTTTTATCAAATGGCCTTAAATTTGTTTTACATACCTGATAAACAAGATAATATTAAATTTTATCCAAAAAAAATCAATGCGTTTGACCCTCAACATTTAGCAAAACAGATCCCTGCACTAGAGATGCTGATTAATAATATTAAAATATGTGAAAAAGAAATAAATATAAGAAAGACGCCAAATCCAGGAAATTCTTCAACTACGACTACGACCACACCATTAACTTCAAGAAAACAATAAAAATTGCAAACAAGAGCGGCCTATATGCAAGCAAGAAAAGAACTAGAGAATATAAAAGAAAATTACACACGATTTTCCAATCTATGTGCAAAATATTTGGATAATACTACTTCTCCCAAATTAAGTAACAGTCCAATTTTAGAAAAAAAAACAAAAATAAATACCGTCATGGAAATTATTTCATCTTACGATGCACTAAATAAAACTATAGCTAATTTTTCTAATAACTACTTAAATATTAACAAGCTAAAAAATGACTCAGACAAAGTATTTTTCATTGAGGCATATGAACTATTTGGAAATTTTTACTCAACAGCCAAAAATATATTTTATAATTTTGCAATCACACAAACTAGTCCTGATACAAAAAACGTCCCTGACATCCGATCGATAGAAAACGAAATCCTGACAATAATAAAATATAAGAACGCCGTTAAGCTTCTATCATTTCAAGATGGGAAAGAAAAAGATAAAGAACACTCTTTGTCGACCCAACATCAAAGTAAAAATTATTTTCAATCTACAATGTCAGTCTCTGCCGCATCAACAAATGAACATAAACCTTACATTCAAGACTTAATTTCAGAACCATTCTTATCTACTCATTTAAAGGATCGAATAAAAAAGGTAAGTAACAACGCCGACCGTTATTTGTCTCCTGAAGAATATTATTTAATTCTTTCTTGTGAACTGAATGCCATCTCAATTAGAGATGAAAACAAAAAACGTGATCGGAGAATATTAAACAAGTACATAGCCAAATATAAAAAAGATAAATCGTTATTTCTTCCACTTGATTGGCCTTTTAGAAATAAAATGTGCAAATTAGCTATTAATCTACTCAATGCGGCTAATGATGAGCGATTTACTACTATTACTGAAAACCAGCTGGGAGTTAAAGATGAAATTGATAAGGAAATTAAATTTTTTGACGAAACAGCTTACCAATTAATTCAATGCGATAATTTAACGGATCTTAAAAATTTAAAAGTAAAAATTAGGAAATGGAATTCTTATCAAAGAAAAAGCAAAGATAAAATCAATATAGAAGAAATCGATTTCACAGATAATGCAATCACTATATTATATGGTATACCTCAATATAGAATTAATACCAAACCAGATGCAGATATAAAGTTAAATCTAGATGACATGGCTAGTGCATTTAATCAATTTAATGAAAAACATACTCCTTTACATGAAATGGGTTTGAAACTATTAAACAAATTTTCAAACAATTCAAGCCAATCAAACGAAATCTTAAATGCTCGCTTATGTGCGATTTATGTCGCTATGTCAAACTCAAAAAAATCTACTGATAAAGCATTAGCAAAAAAATTAATGCCGCATTTTCCGATTAATCTCATTGAAAAATTCCGCAGAGAAAATACGGCGGTCATGTTAACACAACGATGTTTAGCTGAATTAGATATACTTAAAACAAGATCAACTAGTAAAAATCCTTTAATTAATGAATTAGAAGAAATATTAAATGATCCAACAAAAGCAGCAGAATTAACTGTTACTGATTTGGATATTATACTTGAACGAGTTCGCACCCAATTAAAAAATGATGAATGGGTGAGTTTTGATATTCCGATATCATTCCTCGGCCGCCGTCTAACTGCATCAGATCCATTAAAATGTTTTATTGATGATTTTCGTGGAAATTTAGCAGAAGCTGGATATAAAAGAATTAGAGATGATGTGTATCATTTAATAAAACGTTACATTGCTAGATTAGAAGTTCTTGAGACTAACAATGATGAAAAGAGAAACTTTTTAATAGAACATTTACAAAAAGAACTTAAAAAAAGTCCAACTAATGCCACGTCTCTACATGATTTATTAGATAAAGTGAGTGATGGTTTAAAAAGTGCATCAGACATAGGCAGTTTTTTTAGTAGACATCGTTTAAGAGACTGTGTTGATAGCTTTCGCGCAGATCTGAATGTGATTGCTCCAAGAAAAAAATCCAAATCTAAAATCAAATCTTCAAGCAGCAGTCCCGCAGCTTCTCCTTTCACGACAAGAAACGGTTCAACTAATAGCGGCAAATAACCTACCCCTCAAACTCCGCCACCACCGGCGCATGATCCGAAGGTCTTTCATCCGCCCTCAAAAATTTATCGATATGACAACTCTCGCAGCGCAACGAACCAGTCGCGAGAATATGATCGATACGTAAACCCATATTGCGTTTGAATGCATTCACGCGATAATCCCACCAACTATATTCTTTTTTTTCAGGATGCAACGCACGAAAACAATCTTGAAATCCAATGTGTAATAAACCATGAAATGCTTTTCGTTCTAATGCACTAAACAAAACTTGTCCTTCCCATTGTTTGGGATCGTGAACATCAATTTCATCTGGCGCAATATTAAAATCACCTAAGATAATGACACGCGAATATTTTTTTATTGCCGTAACTAAATAATCATGAAGATGCTTCAACCAATTTAATTTGTATTGATATTTTTCAGAACCAACGCTTTGTCCATTAGGCACATATAAATTCAATATAAAAATATCGTGAATGAGCGCACCAATGACACGTCGTTGTGGATCTTCTAATGTTGGAATATCTGTGATGAGATCTTGATGCGGTTTATTTTTAATAAGTAATGCCACGCCGTTATATGTTTTTTGACCTGAATAAATTGCTGTGTAACCCGCGGCTTCAATTTCTTTGACAGGAAAATCACTGTCAGGCAATTTGGTTTCTTGTAAAGCCAATACATCTGGTTTGTTTTGAGATAGAAATGTGAGCACTTGTGACAAGCGTACGCGTAATGAATTCACATTCCATGTTGCAATTTTAAATATATTCATTACCTCCCCTCCCTAACCCTCCCCTCCAGCATTCGCTGGAGGGGAGGGAACAGTTTTAACTATGCTCCACACAACAACAAAGCTTTAGTTTCTTCGCAACAACGAAACTATAATTTAACAACGTTTATAAACTATAATACAAATCAAATTCCACAGGATGTGTTGTGCTACTCACACGTGTCACTTCTTCGCGCTTAATGCCAATGTAAGCCATAATGAGTTCTTTGTTAAACACACCACCTTCTAATAAAAAGGCATGATCTGCTTCTAAACTATCTAATGCTTGCTCGAGTGAAGCACACAAACTAGGAAATGTTTTAACTTTTTCTACTGGCAAATCATATAAATTTTCATCAACTGCTGCGCCAGGATTAATTTTATTTTTGATCCCATCTAAACCTGCCATTAACATCGCAGTAAAAGCGAGATAAGGATTAGCCATCGCATCAGGAAAACGCGCTTCAATACGTTTTTCTTTTTCACTAAATACATGTGGAATGCGAATTCCCGCTGAACGATTCCCTTCAGAATAAACCATCGTAACTGGCGCTTCAAAACCAGGGACTAATCGTTTATAACTGTTTGTGGTTGGATTAGTAAAAGCATTTAATGCGCGCGCATGCTTGATCAATCCACCAATATAATATAAAGCAAGCTGAGAGAGCCCCGCATATTCTTTTCCTGCAAATAAATTTTTTCCGCCTGAAGATAATGATTGATGACAATGCAAACCACTTCCATTATCACCCACTAATGGTTTTGGCATAAAAGTCACGGTTTTGTTATGTGCAAAGGCAACGTTTTGAATAACCGATTTGAAGACAAGCATTTCATCGCATTTATGTAACAAAGTACTATAACGAGTTGTTATTTCATTTTGACCGCAAGTTGCAACTTCATGATGATGCACTTCGGGAATTAATCCCATTTCCATGAGTGCCTGGCACATGGTACTACGCAAATCATGTGAAGAATCGACGGGAGGAACAGGAAAATAACCGCCTTTAATACGAGGGCGATGTCCTAAATTACCGCCTTCACGAACGGTACCCGTATTCCAACTGGCTTCATCAGAATCAACTTCATAAAAACAACCATTCATTTTGATGTCCCAACGCACATCTTCAAATATAAAAAATTCGACTTCTTGGCCAAAGTTACACACTTCTGCAATACCGCTAGAGGTAAGATAAGCTTCTGCACGTTTAGCAACAGCACGAGGATCACGTACATAAGGAGCAAATGTTTTGGGATTATAAACATCGCAGCGAACTTGTAAGGTGGGTTCTTCAGAAAAAATATCCAATATTGCAGTGGAAAGATCGGGGATGAGTAAAAGATCAGATTCGTTAATATCTTGCCAGCCAGAAAGCGATGAGCCGTCAAACGCTTTACCGTATTGAAAAAAAGTATCGTCTATTTTACTTGCTGGTAAAGTGACGTGATGTTCCTTGCCACGTAAATCAGTGAAGCGCAAATCAACAAATTCAATTTCATCGTCCTGCATCATACTCATGAATTTTGTTTTTGCGCTGTTATCTGTTTTTAGGCTGTTATCTATTTTTGCATTGTTACCTGTTTTTACGCTGTTATCTGTTTTTGCAATTTTTTTTACTGATGAATTCTTTTCTCTTGTCACACCCATGGCTGGCCTCATTAAATGATTTGGTGAATGTAAGATGAACATGTGATGGAAGGGTATTCTAGCTGATTATCCCAGGTTGTTCGCAAGTAGTTTTTGGAATATTTTTTTATTAGTTTAGTTTGTTATTTTTCTGGATCCCGCGGACAAGCCGCGGGACGACGGGTTTGAGTTTATGCGCAAACAAAAAACCCCTGATCTGTAGAGATCAAGGGTTTTAGAATAAGCGCCTGGCGATGACCGACTTTGGCATGGGAACTCCACACTATCATAGGCGCTAAATGGTTTCACTTCTGAGTTCGGTATGGGATCAGGTGGTACCCACTTGCTCTTGTCGCCAGGCAGTTTCCGGTTGTGTTATTCAGCGATTTATTCACTTGTGGTTGGTGGTGATTTGGTGGTGCTTTGGTGATGCTTTTGTTGGGCTACGCGCTTCGCGCTAGCCCAACCTACGATTAGCCCAACCTACGATTACCCCAACCTACGTATCCAACTTACGATTCAAATTTGTACCTTGTATCCATAAAACAACTTGGGTGTTATATGGTCAAGTCTCACGGTCAATTAGTACTGGTTAGCTAAATGCATTACTACACTTACACACCCAGCCTATCAACGTCGTCGTCTCCAACGGACCTTGAGGGGCCTTGCGGCCCGTGAGATCTCATCTTGAGGCAAGCTTCCCGCTTAGATGCTTTCAGCGGTTATCTTTTCCGTATTTAGCTACCCGGCTATGCCACTGGCGTGACAACCGGTTCACCAGAGATACGTTCACTCCGGTCCTCTCGTACTAGGAGCAACTCCTCTCAAATCTCAAACGCCCACGGCAGATAGGGACCGAACTGTCTCACGACGTTCTAAACCCAGCTCGCGTACCACTTTAAATGGCGAACAGCCATACCCTTGGGACCGGCTTCAGCCCCAGGATGTGATGAGCCGACATCGAGGTGCCAAACACCGCCGTCGATATGAACTCTTGGGCGGTATCAGCCTGTTATCCCCGGCGTACCTTTTATCCGTTGAGCGATGGCCCTTCCATACAGAACCACCGGATCACTAGAACCTACTTTCGTATCTGCTCGACCCGTCAGTCTCGCAGTTAAGCACCCTTATGCTCTTGCACTCATTGCGCGATGTCCGACCGCGCTGAGGGTACCTTCGTGCTCCTCCGTTACTCTTTAGGAGGAGACCGCCCCAGTCAAACTACCCACCATGCACTGTCCCCATCCCGGATTACGAGATTAGGTTAGAGCCCCAAGCATTTCAGGGTGGTATTTCAAGGTCGGCTCCACCTGCGCTAGCGCGCAAGTTTCAAAGCCTCCCACCTATCCTACACAGAAACGCTCAAAGTCCAGTGCAAAGCTATAGTAAAGGTGCACGGGGTCTTTCCGTCTTGCCGCGGGTACACTGCATCTTCACAGCAATTTCAACTTCACTGAGTCTCGGGTGGAGACAGTGTGGCTATCGTTACGCCTTTCGTGCAGGTCGGAACTTACCCGACAAGGAATTTCGCTACCTTAGGACCGTTATAGTTACGGCCGCCGTTTACCGGGGCTTCGATCTGAAGCTTTTCCTCCTTACGGAGAATAACCTCTTCACTTAACCTTCCGGCACCGGGCAGGCGTCACACCCTATACTTCCTCTTTCGAGTTCGCAGAGTGCTGTGTTTTTAATAAACAGTCGCAACCACCGATTTTTTGCAACCAATCCCAGCTCCAGCCGCATGGCTTTCACCAGGTTTGGCACACCTTCTCCCGAAGTTACGGTGTCAATTTGCCTAGTTCCTTCACCCGAGTTCTCTCAAGCGCCTTAGTATTCTCTACTTGTCCACCTGTGTCGGTTTACGGTACGGTTCAGTGATCTTCATTACTTAGTGGGTTTTCCTGGAAGCTTAGCATCAACTACTTCGTCTGCATCTCTGCAGCCTCGTCATCACGTCTCAGAATATGAATAATCGGATTTGCCTAATTACTCTTCCTACACGCTTAAACCGGGACTTCCAACACCCGGATAGCCTAGCTTTCTCCGTCACCACTTCGCTCCAATCACCAAGTGCAGGAATATTAACCTGCTTCCCATCAGCTACGCTTCTCAGCCTCGCCTTAGGGGCCGACTCACCCTGCGTCGATTACCGTCGCGCAGGAAACCTTGGACTTCCGGCGTGCGAGTTTTTCTCTCGCATTATCGTTACTCATGTCAGCATTCGCACTTCTGATATCTCCAGCAAACCTCTCAGTTCACCTTCGCAGACTTACAGAACGCTCCTCTACCACTCATACTTGCGTATGAATCCGTAGCTTCGGTGGATAGTTTTAGCCCCGTTACATCTTCCGCGCAAGCCGACTCGACCAGTGAGCTATTACGCTTTCTTTAAAAGATGGCTGCTTCTAAGCCAACTTCCTGGCTGTCTCTGCCTTCTCACATCGTTTACCACTTAACTATCTCTTCGGGACCTTAGCTGACGGTCTGGGCTTTTTCCCTCTTCACGATGGACCTTATCACCCACCGTGTGTCTCCTGAAGCATCCTTCGTCGTATTCGGAGTTTGCATCGGTTTGGTAGGACTATCACGTCCCCCTAGCCGGCACAGTGCTCTACCCCAACAAATTAAGCTTCAAGGCACTACCTAAATAGCTTTCGAGGAGAACCAGCTATCTCCGGGCTTGATTAGCCTTTCACTCCTATCCACAACTCATCTCCTACCTTTTCAACGGGAGTGAGTGCGGGCCTCCAGAACGTGTTACCGTCCCTTCACCCTGGTCATGGATAGATCGCCCGGCTTCGGGTCTAATAACGCCGACTTGTCGCCCTTGTTAGGACTCGGTTTCCCTTCGCCTCCCCTATTCGGTTAAGCTCGCCAACGCTATTAACTCGCTGACCCATTATACAAAAGGTACGCAGTCACAAGACCTATGTCTTGCTTCCACTGCTTGTACGCACATGGTTTCAGGTTCTATTTCACTC